>NZ_JANFNX010000010.1:0-933 GCF_024436095.1 Exiguobacterium sp. LL15
GAAAGTAGTTGGGGGCTTCCCCCTGTGAGGATAGGACGTTGCCAGGCACTTGACCGATCTGCAGATTGCAGGTCGGTTTTTTGTTGTGGAAAAGGAAAAACTGACCGAATGACAGCCAGTTTTAAAATACGACATCTATATTAAATTCAAGATGTTGTTTCGTTAAGACGAGGGATGACGTGTTTTAACAGCGCAGCGGCTCTTGCTTCAAGTAGTTCTGGTAGTTGATCGAGTGGAAAATAACGAAGATCTAGGCTTTCTCCATCTGTCATTTGTAATGTACCTGATATTCCTTTTGCTTGAAAGAGATGAATCACACTATAGGTTTGATCGCCATTTGGATAACGGAAGAAGTAATCAGGACCCGAGAAGACGTCTAGCAGCTGAACGCTGCGTGCTTGAAGTCCGGTTTCTTCCTGTAATTCACGCATCGCGACTTCTTCAAGTGTCTCACCTGGTTCCATCGAACCACCGGGAAGTCCCCAACTGTGGGTATCCGAACGATATTGAAATAGCAGTTCATGTTGTGGATTTATGACGAGTACGGTCGCACCCACGCTGATCAACGGTCGGTTGCCTACGATTTTTCGTAAATCTAATAAGTATCCCATCTGCTCACTCCTTTCGTATCAGTATAGAAGAATATTCATTATGACAGTTAGTAAAAAGAAATAAGGCAAAAAGACTTGCCAATTTAAAAGACACATGTTATATTAATATCTGTCGAAACGTTATATCATCGCGGGGTGGAGCAGTCTGGTAGCTCGTTGGGCTCATAACCCAAAGGTCGTCGGTTCAAATCCGGCCCCCGCAACCAATTTTTAAATAATTAAATCCGAAACGTTTATCGTCGCGGGGTGGAGCAGTCTGGTAGCTCGTTGGGCTCATAACCCAAAGGTCGTCGGTTCAAATCCGGCCCCCGCAACCAATTTT
>NZ_JANFNX010000001.1:0-202968 GCF_024436095.1 Exiguobacterium sp. LL15
GGTGGAGCAGTCTGGTAGCTCGTTGGGCTCATAACCCAAAGGTCGTCGGTTCAAATCCGGCCCCCGCAACCAATTTTAAACTTAACTTCAACTTTACTACGAAACGTTCAGCGTTTCGTATTTTTTTTTGCCTTTTTCGTCCGGTACAATAGAGAAGGACGAACAGTACGTATTAAGGAGGAGACATCGTATGATAGAACTGGAAATGAACAGCTTGGAAGAAACGACTGCCTTGGCTCTTGAACTCGGACGACGTGCTGAAGCAGGGATGGTCATTACGCTCGATGGGGATTTAGGTGCTGGGAAAACGACTTTTACGCAAAGCTTTGCGAAAGGATTAGGTGTGACGCGTCACGTCAACAGCCCTACCTTTACGATCATGAAAGTCTATACGGGACGTCTTCCTCTTTATCATATGGATGTTTATCGCCTGGAAGGTTCCGGTGATGATATCGGACTTGAAGAATATTTGAATGGTGAAGGCGTCGCCGTCGTCGAGTGGTCTGAGTTAATTGCGGACAGTCTTCCACCTGAACGGTTGGCAATCACGATTACGCGAACAGGTGATGATAGTCGACGTTTTGAGCTGACGCCGATCGGAGAACGATACATTACATTATGTGAGGGATTGAAATCATGAAAATCGTAGCTATTGATACATCGACGAAACAATTATCAGTCGCTCTTTCAGACGGGAAACAGATTGTAGCAGAAGCTTCTTACGTCACGTCTTTGAATCATGCGACGAAACTCATGCCGTTGCTTGAGCGCTTGATGGTAGAAGCAAAATGGACACCGGCTCAACTGACACGCATCGTTGTTGCTGACGGTCCTGGTTCTTATACGGGATTACGGATTGGAGCGACGACAGCGAAGACGCTTGCCTATACACTCGGTATCGAGCTTGTTGCCATCTCGACACTTGAACTGATGGCGGCTTCGACAGGTCATACGGGACGTGTCGCAGCAATTCAAGATGCGCGGCGTGGAGCAGGGTTTGTCGGAGTGTACGACGCCGGGAAACGAATCGGTGAAGAACAGCATGTCGAGATTGCGTCCTTTGTAAAGACGTTAACGCCAGATACGCTCGTCACAGGAGACGTCGAGGCGTTCGAAGAGATTCTTCAGCCCTTCGAAAAGGTGGCTCCTGCTTTCCGGACGCCACGTGCCGGCGTACTCGCTTTACTCGGTGCAACGCGTCAGACGGTCGAAGCACATGCGTTTGAGCCACGTTACCTGCGACTGGCTGAAGCAGAAGCGAAATGGATCGAGGCACAGCGTCATGAGTAAGGGCATTCGTCGCATGACCGTACAGGATGCTGCAGGTGTTCATGCGGTCGAACTCGAATCATTTGCGACACCGTGGACGCTAGATGCCTTCGAAGCGGAAATGACACAAAATCCGAATGCCTATTATGTCGTTGCCGATCAAGATGGTATCGTTGGGTTTGCTGGTCTGTGGCATATTGCGGATGAAGGACATATTACGAATATTGCCGTCAAGCAGTCGCATCGCGGACAAGGGCTCGGGGAAGACTTGCTAACGGCATTGATCGCCGTCGGTCGTGCGCTTGGTTTGCGGGCGATGACGCTTGAAGTACGTGTCTCGAACACACCAGCGCGGACTTTATATGAAAAACTCGGATTCCAGTATGTCGGTGTCCGAAAACGATATTATCAAGATAACAATGAAGATGCTGCCATCTACTGGCTGGAACTGGAGGGAGAAGACCTATGACACAACCATTGATTCTAGCAATCGAATCGAGTTGTGACGAAACGGCGGCTGCCGTCGTCCGTGGAGGAACTGACGTCTTATCGAACGTCGTCTCGTCTCAAATCGAAAGTCATAAACGTTTTGGTGGCGTCGTGCCTGAAGTGGCTTCACGGCATCACGTTGAACGGATCACATACGTCATCGATGATGCTTTGACGGAAGCAAACGTCACGATCGACGATATCGATGCGATCGCCGTCACGGAAGGACCTGGACTCGTTGGAGCACTACTCATTGGTGTCAGCGCAGCGAAGGCACTCGCCTTTGCGCACAATAAACCATTAATTGGTGTTCATCATATCGCAGGTCATATCTATGCGAATCGTCTCGTGCAAGAGCTTGAGTTCCCGCTCGTCTGTTTGATTGCATCAGGTGGGCACACGGAACTGATCTACATGCCGGAAGACGGTGTATATGAAGTCATTGGTGAAACACGGGATGATGCCGCAGGGGAAGCATATGATAAAGTTGCTCGAACGTTGCAGTTACCGTATCCGGGTGGTCCACGGATCGATCAATTGGCACAGACTGGTCAGGATACGTTCCATTTTCCACGCGTCTGGCTTGAGAAGGACTCGTACGACTTTAGCTTCAGCGGTTTGAAGTCAGCGGTCATCAATGCCGTGCATAACGCCGAACAACGGGGAGAAACGATCATTCCGGAAGATTTAGCTGCAAGTTTCCAAGCGAGCGTCGTCGAGGTACTCGTGACAAAGGCGGTTCGTGCCGTGAAGGATAAAGGGGGACGTCAATTGCTACTTGCTGGTGGCGTCGCTGCTAACAAAGGATTACGCCAAGGTCTCGAAGCGGCGTGTGCGAAGGAAGGAATCGATCTCGTCATTCCGCCGATGCACCTGTGTGGAGACAATGCAGCGATGATCGGAGCGGCTGCAATTCATCCATATCGCGCGTTACGCTATTCGACACTTGCCATGAACGCAGAACCTGGGCTAGATTTAAAGTAAGGAATCCGAACAACTTGGGGGAAATGGAATGAAAAAAGTCATCATCGCATTGTTAGCGGTACTGGTCATCGTCGCGATCGGACTTCAGGTCCGAGAAATCGTCAACGCATACCAAGTCGCCTATAAGGAAGAACTCGTACCCGATAAAAAAGCGGTCGAGACGAATACGAAACAACGTCCACTTTACGAAATCGGACGAGCAGAAGGGGAAAAGACCCGGATTCAAAAGTTATATGCTTTTGATCAGACAATCAATGGTAAGCTCAGTAACGTCGTCATCGTCGATCGGAAGTATGGTTTAACGAACAAGGCGAGTGATGATTATTTCATGATTGCTTCCGGAACACCGGTGACGGATCAAGAAAAGAAGTCATTCGAACCAATGATTCAAAAGATGGATGCAGAACAAGTCCAAGCCGAGGTCATCTCAAAGCATGAGGTGACGGCTGTCGAGAACAATAAAAAACGGACGTTGACGTTATTTAAGGTCTTCTATAAGGATACGGATCAAAACGAATACCTCTTCTTCATCGAAAAAGAAGGCGGTCTGAAACTCGATCTATTTAAGAAGGGTTACTCACGTTTGTCTAATTACTAAATCCATGAAAACAGCGGATTCCTAAATAGGAGTCCGCTGTTGTTCGTTCATTGCCATTCAGTGATACCCGTCAAGTCATCATAGATACGATCGGGATCGAGATTCAATTCCTCGACCGGAAGTCCATTTCGATTGATCCATGCCGTTTTGAAGCCGAAACTCTTCGCCCCGGTGATGTCCCAACCGTTCGAGGACATGAAGAGGATCTCCTCGCGTTTTAGACCGAGCGTGTTTAAGGCATGCATATAGGATGCAGGTGCTGGCTTATACTGTTTGATATCATCGACACTGACGAGATGTTCGAACCGATCGGCTAAGCCTGACTGCTCAATGAGCGGATCGAGCATATCATGGGAACCATTCGAGAAGACGACCAGACGCTTGTCCGCCATCGTCTCGAGAACGGAGCTGACTTCAGGATATACATCAAGCGTCAGGTACGTCTCCATTAAGGTCGTGATTTGTTCCTCGGTCACATGGAGCTTCAGTTCGAGTAACGTATAGCGGAGAGCATCTTGTGTCACTTGGCTGAACGGCACATACTGTCCGTTCAATTGTCGGAGGAAAGAGTACTCCAGTTGTTTCTCCCGCCAGCGTTTGCTGATCGCTTCTCCGTGATCCGGATAAAGCGCTTCGGCTTGTTCTTTGACGGAATGGACATCGAATAATGTACCGTAGACGTCAAAGACGAGTGCTTGAATCGTCATAAAACATTCATCTCACTTTCATAGAGTCTGCTTTAACGATTCCCTTACAGTACGGATTCAAACGACACTCAAGAATGAACCTGTTGTAAAAAGCGATGAAACGTTTGCGCGAATGCACGACAAGCGGCTTGTTTCTCCGGGGTATTCGGATCAAACTCAATCTTCAAGCCATCCGTGACGAGGGTCGCCCCAGCTTCTTTTAATGCGTCTTCAATCAAATCAACGGCTGCGCAGTACTTCGGATAATCAAGATCCCCCGAACCAAAAGCAGCCGCCGGTATCCCGTCTAAGGATTGTTCCCTTAGCTCCTCAACGAAGTCTTCTGCTTCATACGGTAAATCACCGTCTCCCCATGTATATGAGCCGAGTAATAGACCATCAAAACGTGATAAGTCCTCCCCGACGAATTGATCTAGTTCCGTGATCGTCACGTCGACATCGTGTTGCTCGAGTTCATGTTGAATGAGCGAGACGATATCTTCCGTATTCCCAGACATGCTGACGAATCCAATCGCGATATGCATGCATCTTCCTCCTTTCACTGTACTTCTCTACTTTAATTGATAATGATTATCAATGTCAAAGGACAAATAAAAAAGCACCTTCCGAAGAAGATGCTTTTCTATACATTAGTCTTGTAGTTCGGCCCATTCCTCAATGGAACGAATGACCGGTTCGAGTTGGCGCCCTTTGTCGGTCAAACTGTATTGAATCTTAATCGGACGATCGGGAATGACAGTCCGGATGACGATGCCTTCCGCTTCGAGCTCCTTCATACGTTCCGTGAGCATACGACCTGATAATTCGGGAATGGCATCTTGAATCTCATTGAAACGACATGTCTTCGTCAACAAGTGACGTAAGATCAGACCCGTCCATTTCTTACCTAAGATTTCAAAGGCATGTTCGACTTTGGGACAAAGAGCCGGTTGGATTGCGACTTCTTCCATCAGCACTCATCCTTTCTATAGTTGTAGTATACCCGCTTCTGCTAAAAAAATCGAATCATTTTACTTAATGTAACAAAAAGAACTAAAACAAATCTATTTACTTTTAGTAAGTGATAAGATATAGTCTGTTTATCGAGTTACTTAAAGTAACTAAAATACATTAGGTAAAAGGAGAAGAGAGCAATGATGGATACAGGACTTTTAATCATTCGTTTAATCATCGGCTTAACATTCGCTGCACACGGGACACAAAAATTATTTGGTTGGTTCGGTGGACACGGAATCGCTGGAACAGGCGGTTGGTTCGAATCAATCGGCATGAAGCCAGGGAAGGCACTCGCGATTACAGCAGGTCTTGCTGAATTGATCGGCGGCTTGTTGTTTGCAGGAGGCGTATTCCTCTGGATTGCAGCGCTCCTCATCATCGGATCGATGCTTGTTGCGATCGTTAAAGTACACGGTGCAAATGGTTACTGGGTGACGCAGAACGGGTACGAATACAACATGGCATTGATCGTCATCGCGCTTGGTGTAGCGATGATCGGTGCTGGAGACTATTCACTCGCTGCACTCATCGGGTGAAGAAAAAGGTGGGTCATTCATGAAGTTTGAGGCATCAACGCTTAGCGCAAAAGACAATTATAAATTACTGATCGGAAGCATCATTCCGCGTCCGATTGCTTTCGTGACAACGCAAGGAGAAGACGGGACGGTCAACGCTGCACCGTTTTCCTTCTTTACGGTCGCTTCAAGCAGTCCGCCGCAACTGGTGATCGCCGTACAACGGACGGATCAGGGGCAGAAGGATACGGCACGTAACATCTTAGCGAAACAAAGTTATGTCATCCATATCGTCAGCGAAGAGATCGTCGACGCAGTCAATGAGACAGCAGCGCCACTTGCTTACGGTGAAAGTGAGCTTAAGCGGACGGACTTAACACTCGTCGATAGTGACGCAATCGAAGTACCCGGAATCGCGGAAGCGAAAATTCGCTTCGAGATGCGCTTGACGCAACACGTCGAGCTAGAAGGTGCCGATCTTCTAATCGGGGAAGTGCTGCGCTATCACGTTGCAGATGAACTCGTCGAGTCGTTCCGAATTGACGCGGCAGGCTTGAAGGCTGTCGCTCGTTTAGCAGGGAATGATTATGCGACGATCGGGAAGACGTTTACGATTGCCCGACCGACGAAATGATCGAAGTGTGAATGCCTGACTCATCGTATGATTCGTTTTGATTCAAACAAAAAGGAGTGGAGAGACCGGTCTAACTACCGGAATCTCCACTCCTTTTTTCATGTCGTTCATCTGATTCATCAAGGCTGCGGATCGATTTCGTTTGAAGAGGCTTCAAGTCCATGACGTTTACTGTACTGATAGCCATCGAGCAAATAAAAGACGATTGCGAGTGCCCATATTCCGACGCAGCTGATCAAGAAAGCGCTGATTGGAGAGACACTACCGTAATACGATAAGATCAACGGATCATTGAGTTCGACGAATAGCTGTATCGTCAGGAGCGTACAGCATAATCCCGAGAGTAAACTGATGAAGAGCCCACTCCATGTCTGGATGACGAGACCGATCATGCAGGAAATCAAGAGGAACAAAGGAAGTGCAGCATTGAAGGCATCTGGACGAATAAAGACGGATACATAATCGGCATATAACGGTACGAAATAGAGAACACCGGATAGTAATCCTAAGATGAGATTGATGAAAAAGCTCTTCGTCCGCATCAGTGTTGGTTCTCCCATCGTTCCATTAATTCGAGCAAATCGACATCAATCTGATCACGTTCTGCCGAAAGTGCCGTTGCTTTCGGAATGTCATTGAAGACTTCCGGTTCGCAAAGCAACTGTTCGATCTCCGCTGAACGCTGTTCGAGCCGCTCAATGTCTTGTTCGAGTTGTTCGATTTGCTGACGGCGCTTGCGCTCTTCCTTCTGCGCTTCTTTATCGATCGTCTTCGATGCCGTGACTTTTGCTGCTTTTGCTTCCTCGGCTTCAAGACGAGCGATTTCTTCTTGCTCCGCCTTCTTCTCCGTGTAGTACGAATAATCACCGAGGTACTCTGTCACGCCGGCTTCACTCATCTCGATGACGCGGGTCGCGATCCGGTCGATGAAGTAACGGTCGTGAGAGACGAATAGTAGCGTTCCTTCATAGTCGACGAGCGCATTTTCGAGGACCATCTTCGAATCTAGATCCAAGTGGTTCGTCGGCTCATCGAGGACGAGGACGTTCGTCTTCCGGAGTTTCAGTTTCGCAAGCGCGAGACGTCCGCGTTCGCCACCAGATAACTCATGGACGATTTTGAAGACATCGTCACCGCTGAACAGGAATTGCCCGAGGACAGACCGGACTTCTTGTTCACGCATCAAGGGCCATTCGTTCCAAATCTCATCGATGACGCGGTTCCGGTCATTGAGTTCTGCCTGCTCTTGATCGTAATATCCGATCGAGACGCCAGTTCCGAAACGGAAATCACCGAAGAGGGGGCGTAAGCGACCGACGAGGACTTTTAAGAGCGTCGACTTTCCGATGCCGTTCGGTCCGACGAGTGCCAGTGATTCACCGCGTTGCAAGCGGAACGTGATGTCTTTTGAGACAGCTTCTTCGTAACCGATCGCCAGTTGATTGACTTGAAGAACGTCGTTCCCGCTCTGTTTTTCAATCGGGAAGGAAAGGACCGTGCTACGCTCATCGCCATCTGGTCGGTCGAGTCGGTCGACCTTCTCGAGTCGCTTCCGGACACTTTGGGCACGTTTTGTCGTCGTCGCCCGAGCGATGTTGCGTTGAATGAAGTCCTGCATCTTCGCGATCTCTTCTTGTTGCTGTTCGAACTGTTTCATTTCTTGATCGTACAATGCCGCTTTTTGTTCCAAGTACTTCGTGTAGTTACCGGTGAATTTACGGCAGACATTGCGTGACAGCTCATAGACGACATTGACGACTTGGTCAAGGAAGTACCGGTCGTGCGAGACGATTAGGACGGCGCCACGATAACCACCGAGGTAACTTTCGAGCCAAGCAAGCGTATCGATATCGAGGTGGTTGGTTGGCTCATCGAGAATGAGGAGCTCTGGTGCTTGCAGGAGCATCTTCGCTAAGGCGAGACGTGTCCGTTGACCACCGGATAACGTTTGGATCCGGCGCGAATAATCGTCCGGATAAAAGCGCATGCCGTGCAGGACGGAGCGGATATTCGCTTCGAACTGATAACCACCCGCTTCTGAGAAGTCGTGTTGCGCTTGATCGTACGTCTTTAGGAGACGATCGTACGCGACCGGATCGTTCAAGATATGCTCCATGCCCATTTCGATTTCCATCCGGCGTAGTGTTCGTTCTTGTTCCTGCAAATGTTCAAAGACGGTCAGCATCTCGTTCCAGATCGTCTCGTTCGATTCAAGACCACTGTCCTGCGCGAGATAACCGATTTTGACATCTTTACCTTTCATGATGTCACCCGAGTCATGACTGAGTTCGCCAGCAATGATTTTGAGCAAGGTCGATTTACCGGCACCATTTCGTCCGACGAGCGCAATCCGGTCGCGCTCTTGTACTTCCAATTTGATATTTTCTAAAATCGGCTCAACGCCGAATGATTTCGAGAGTTGGTTGACTTGTAAGAGTATCATTTCCATCCATCCTTCCACCCTTTAGTCTATCACGAACAAAAGCGCGAGGTCCTGCGGAATATATTATTTGTGACTCTATGTGAAGTGGTTTACAATCAAGAAGAGTAGAAAGCTTTTTGCAAAGATTTGGGTGCCACGATGGATGTGGCCGAAGGGGGAACTGCAGGATGAATGGACCAGACACAAAAATTCCACAAGCGACAGCAAAACGGTTGCCGCTATATTATCGCTTCATCCAAAGTTTATACAATTCAGGCAAGCTCCGCGTCTCTTCTGCTGAGTTAAGCGAGGCGGTGAAGGTTGATTCAGCAACGATTCGTCGCGATTTTTCCTACTTTGGGGCATTAGGGAAGAAGGGGTATGGATATAACGTTCAACATCTCTTAACGTTTTTCCGCAAAACCTTGAATCAAGATGAGGTGACGAATGTTGCCTTAATCGGGGTCGGTCATCTCGGAACAGCGTTTGCAAATTATAACTTTTTAAAGAATAATAGTACTCGGATAGTCGTTGCGTTTGATGCGGACGAAGAGAAGGTCGGAACAACGACGCATGACGTTCCAATCTATCATGTTTCGGACATGAAAGAACAAATCGAAGCGAATCAGGTCGATGTTGCCATCTTGACGGTTCCATCCCAGTTCGCGCAGTCAGTAGCGGATGAGTTAGTCGAGTATGGTGTGACGGGCATCCTGAACTTTACGCCCGCGCGGTTGAACGTGCCAGCGAGCGTCCGGGTCCATCACATCGATTTATCGATCGAGTTGCAGTCGTTAGTTTATTTCATGAAGCATTATTCGCAATCAGCTGAAGGAGTGAAATCATAATGGAAAACCTTATCCCGTCAACTATAGCATTCATCGGACCAGGTAGCTTAGCACTAATCGGTGTCGTCGCATTAATCATCTTCGGACCGAAGAAGTTACCTGAACTTGGTCGTGCTGCGGGTCAGACATTGAAAGAGTTCAAGAGCGCAACGAACGGTATCATGGACGACGATAAAAAGGATGAACCGAAAGAGAAGTGATTGAATCATGGCGATTGATCAAGAACAAAGCGTGACGTCGCATCTGGACGAACTGCGTAAACGGATCGTCTGGTCGCTTATCATCGTCGTCGTCCTGTTCGCTGTTGCATTTCCGCTCGTCCGACCGCTCGTTCGCTTCTTGCAAGCGGACTTAAAAGAGCTCGGTATCGGTTTGAATGCCTTCAACGTCGCAGATCCTTTAATGTTGTATTTGAATCTTGCGTTCATCATCGCAATCGTGCTGGCATCGCCGTTCTGGATGTATCAACTCTGGGCATTCGTCCGCCCTGGTCTGTATGATAAGGAGCAAAAAGCGACATTGACGTATATTCCGGTCATCTTCTTTCTATTTTTGGCTGGTGTAGCCTTCTCATACTTTTGGTTGTTACCTTTCTTATTAAAAGTTTCGACTGAACTAGGGAAGGAACTCGGAATCGAACAAGTCATCGGAGTTGAGAACTACTTCAGTTTCTTAATCCGATTAACGATTCCGTTCGGTCTTCTTTTCCAATTGCCGGTCGTGACGATGTTTCTGACACGTCTTGGTCTCGTGACGCCAATTTTCATGCGAAAGAATCGGAAATATGCGTACTTTGCGCTGTTCGTCGTTGCGGCATTGATCGCACCGCCGGACGTGACGTCACACTTGATGATCTCGGTCCCATTGTTCGTTCTCTATGAAATCAGCATCTTGATTTCTGCGCGGACGTACAAAAAGGTCTTGGTCCTCGAGCAACAGGCAGAGCTTGAACGACAGGCGGATTTGATGCGTGAATTGAATAAATGAATCGTGAATTCCTTCCGATAATTTTGGAAGGGATTCTTTTTTATGAAAGCGTTATTTTTATATTGATAAAGCAGTTAGCGATGCGTATACTAAAGTTAATTCATGGGGGCTTAGCTCAGCTGGGAGAGCGTTTGGCTGGCAGCCAAAAGGTCGTCGGTTCGATCCCGATAGTCTCCACCATATTCGTACACTTCAAACTCTTGAGCATTCAAGAGTTTTTTGTTGTTTTCAAAATATGGAAATGCAATATAAAGTGTCAATAAAAACAAATAATTATATAAAACAGACAGAACTGAATTGTTTATTTCCATCTATTTCATTAAACTAAATATACAGAATTTTCGTTTAACTGTTTTGTTGGTAACATCATTATAGTTTTTTAGAAAAGGGGAAAAGAAGTATGAAGAAGGAAATCGCACTCTTGGCAGCTGTCTTGATGACATCTTCCAACTTGGTCAGTGCTCAAGGAGCACTGTCCTCGCAAGATAAGGCAAGCGGTCAAAAGCCGCACGCCCTCTCACTTAAGAAAACAGGACAGGAGAAGGTGTATAAGCAGTCTGACAAGGTCCGTGTCGTCATCGAGATGGAGCAGAAGCCGGCGATTCAAATTGCGCAGGCACAAAACAAGCGGTATAGCACATTGAGCAATGCCGAAAAAGAGTCGATTAAAGATCGCCTCGTAAGTGTCCAAAAATCAGTCAAGTCAGCGATCGCTAAAAAATCGATTCCCGTTACATATAAGGAAAGCTTCACGACCGTCATTAACGGATTCAGTGGTGAAGTCAAGTTCGGCGACATCGAAGACATCAAACAACTCGACGGAGTCAAGAGCGTACATATCGCCCATGAATACGCGCGACCGAAAGCCGATAAAGGTGCAAAACCAGATATGTTATATAGCAAAGATATGGTTAATGCAAAAGAAACATGGCAGGACTACGGCTTCAAAGGGGAAGGGACAATTGTAGCGGTCATCGATACGGGGATTGATCCGTCGCATAAAGATATGGTGTTGAGCCCAGAGACGAAGATTGATTTGACTTCTTCGAAGGTCGAGAGTGCTAAAGAAACAAAAGGACTAAAAGGTAAGTATTTCACGGAAAAAGTTCCATACGGCTATAACTACGCTGATCACGATAGCGAAATCCGTGATTTAGGTGCAGGTGCATCGATGCACGGAATGCACGTAGCGGGTACGGTCGGTGCTAATGGAGACGAAGCGAACGGTGGTATCAAAGGGGTCGCACCGGAAACACAACTCCTCGCGATGAAAGTATTCGGAAATGATCCAGGCATGCCATCGACATTCAGTGATATCTACATCAAAGCGATTGATGATGCGATCGCCCTCGGAGCGGATGTCATCAACATGAGTCTCGGTTCGACGGCATCATTCGTCAACGCAGATGATCCAGAGCAACGGGCGATCGTCAACGCGATGAACAACGGGATCTTATGTGCGATCTCTGCTGGAAACTCGGCATTCACAGGACATGGTGCAGGCAATCCGTATACAGCGAATCCTGACATCGGTGTTGTAGGATCTCCAGGGTTGATCAGCCAAGCGCTACAAGTCGCATCGCTAGAGAATACGAAATTAACGCTTGAAGGTATGGCACTGACGATTGACGGACAGGATGCTGGGTATTTGGCGTACCAAAAACAGGACTCGCCGAATCCGATTAAGGTATTCAACAAGGAGAAGCAAGACGTCATTTATGTCGGCGATGGTCAAGCATCGAACTATCAAGGAAAAGATGTCAAAGGAAAAGTTGTCTTTGTTGTGCGTAACGGCAGTTTCAATTACGGTATGATTCAAGCAGAAGCTGAGAAACAAGGAGCAGCCGGTGTCATCGTTCGTGGACGAGTCGATCATGGGGATTATGTCAGCATGGCACTTAACAATCCGACGATTCCGATGGTGACGCTCAGCATCGCGGATGGGAATGATCTTGAAGAAAAAGCGAAAGCAGGAAAAGCAATTGCTGTCACGTTCGATGGAAAAGCGGTCTCAGCAGATAACCCAGTAGCGGGCGAGATGTCTGATTTCACGTCATGGGGTGTCACACCAAATCTTGATTTCAAACCTGAAATCACGGCACCGGGTGGAAAAATCTACTCGACGCTCAATGATAACGAATATGGCGTCATGAGTGGAACATCGATGGCAGCACCACACGTCGCCGGAGGAACGGCACTTGTCATGCAACGAATCGCGAAGGATTTCAAAGTCGATGGTGCGACACGCGTTAAACTCGCGAAGAATATCCTCATGAACACGTCACGTCCACAGCTTGATAAAGGGCAGTATAATGCTGAAGCGAAAACTGGTAGCTTCTATTCACCACGTCGTGAAGGTGCTGGTTTAATGGATCTACGTGCTGCGATGAAAACACCAGTCGTCGTTACGGAAACGAAATCGGGTGAAGGAAAGGCTGCACTCAAAGAGGTCGGCGAAAAATTCACATTCACGCTCGATTTGAAAAACTATAGTAGCGAAAAAGTGACATATCAATTAGCCGGAACGGTACAATCGGATCTCGGTGCAGAAGGAACGAACTTCCTGGAAGCCAACAATATTTATAAGAAAAACTCAGTGGATGCGGTCGATCCGAATAAAGGAACGTTCCCAATCTCATTCGCAGTCGGTTCGAAAAAAGCAAGTTCTGTCTCCATCAATCCGAAGAGCTCAACGAAAGTAAGTGTATCGGTCGATTTGAAAGATACAGTCGATTGGGCAAACGGTCTTCCACTTGAGCAAGTCTTTGAAAATGGCTACTTCGTTGAAGGTTTCGTTCGTTTAATCGATACGAAGAGTAAAAATCCGGAATTGACAGTGCCGTACGTCGGATTCAAAGGAAAGTGGGATCAGGCACCGATCGTCGATGCACCGCGTTATGACGAAGAGAAGACATTCTACGGATTAACTGGATTAGCGACAGAAGTAAAAGATGATTTCGAGTTCCTCGGCACGAACACGGCGGGAAAAGTCGTTGAAAACAAGGTTGCGTTCTCACCGAACAACGATGGTAGCGTTGACGAGGCGTTCCCAGTCCTCTCGTTCCTTCGTAATGCACGAAAAGTCGAGTATTCGATTCTTGACCGGAATAAAGCAACACTCCGTAAATTAGATCTACAAACAGACGTTGTGAAGAACTATTATGATAGCGGTTCTGAAGATGGGTTCACACCCGTCACAAGTGCGGCTTGGGATGGAACAGTCAATGGAAAACCAGTCAAAGACGGTCTTTACTATTACCAAGTTAAATCAGTCATCGATTATCCGAATGCGAAATGGCAGTCGAATCTCTTCCCCGTCTATATCGATACGAAAAAACCAGCAGCAACGGTTCAATGGGATACTGCAAAAGAAACGCTTTCATGGACAGCAGGCGATCAAGGAACAGGTATAGCGTCGTATGACATTCTCGTTGATGGAACAAGTGTCCTCAAACAGCCGCTTGCGCCGACAGAAAAAGCATATGAATTAAAAGGTCTCTCGAAATCGGCGAAGATTGATTTCGTCGTCAAGGATTATGCAGGAAATACAGTGACGAAATCGGTGAACACGACAGGCATCGACAAGGCGGTACCAACCGTCCAAATCGATACACCGGTCGCACTCGGTCTGTCGACATCTAAAGTGGTTACTATCGCGGGTCATGTATCCGATGAGTCAGGGATCAAATCATTCAAAATTAACGGAAAAGCCGTCCAGCTTCGTTTTGATGCAGCAAAACAGCAGTATGTGTTCAGCCATGATGTGACCTATACGAAAGATGGCGTCAAATCGTTTAAAGTCGAAGCTTATGATGGAAAAGGAAATCGCTTGGTATTTAGTCGTCAAGTCATTCTAGATTCGACATTGCCGACTTTAAAAGTGACAGCACCAAAAACAGTATCAGCAAAAACAAAGACAGCATCTCTTAAAATCGTTCTTCAAGATAATTATGATGAGATTCGATTTGATATGAATGATAATGCGGTATACCGTCATACCTTCAAGGAACCATACCAAATGAGATCCTTCAAAAAGACAATCACGAAAAAAGTGACGCTCAAGAAGGGGAAAAACACGTACAACTTGAAACTGAAGGATCTTGGTGGACACGTTGTTACGAAAACAGTCGTTATCACGAAAAAATAAGAAACAAAAGATAAAGCCAGGCGGAAATCCGTCTGGCTTTTCTTGCGTGCCGAAGCGTCTTGAAGGGTTTATGAGACGAGAAGAGGGGGAATTTTAAGAACAGAAACAAGTCAGAGGGGGAACAACCATGAATCCGTTCACGACCTTAATCGCCTTCATTGTAGGGTGTCTCGTCTTATATCTCGGTATCCGCGACAAAAACGGCTGGCTGATCGGTGTCGCGATGATACCGCTCGCGATCGTTGCCTATAGCGTCATCTATCTGATCATTCAGGTCAGTGCGTAGTCTTCATGGAAAACGTCTTACCCTAAGCGGTAGGACGTCTTTTTTTTCAAAAATCGTACTACAGATGAAACCGATCGAGTAAAATGTAAGTATATGACAGTATAGAAAGGTGGATGATCATGGAACACGTACATACACAAACAGATGCCTTAGCGGCGCTGTACGAAGAGATGCATCAGAAGACGAAGACCGGCATGTGGGTCATGCTTGCGGCATTCTTAGCGCTCAGTAACACACTCGAGAAACCAATCTACGCGATGATCGTCCCGTTATTGTATTTTGGCTACGACATGTTCGTACAACGGAAGAGGTTCGCGCTTGTCGCGGAATACACATCAAAGGATTCAGCAAGACGGCTCTATCAGGTACATGTCCTGATCGGCATCTTACAGTACGGAGCACTCGCTGGTCTGATCGTTTGGGCGGTCGATCGACCGAACACGTACTTCTTGATCGGTCTCGTCATCGTCGTCATTCCGTTCTACTGGCTCTGTCGAAAGACGTTAGAGTTCATCTCACGAAAGATTGATCCAACATATATCACGGAAAAAGAAATTCACAAAGCGCGCTAAAGGAGACGATGTCATGCAAACAGCTCGTGAAGAACGTCTACAAAAACTTGCGCTCGCGTACCGAGACGTCGAGTGGCTCGGCACACGCTGGTATTGGAACATGTTTCTATTCATAACAGTCGGTATCTTAATTGAATGGACGGATCTCCCGATGTTGATTTTGGCGATTCCAGCCGTTTTTCTCGCCTCCGATTTTCGCTATCAATTAAAAAAACAAAAAATTTTAGACGGCTATATCTCAAAAGCACAAGTCCGTCGGCAATTTTTACTACGTGTCGGTAGTCACGTCCTGCTGTACGCTGTCTTGACGATCGTCATCATCCAGACGATCGAGGAACCGTTCTGGAAGATGCTGGTGGCCATTTTTGCGATTTTAACACCGCTCTACTTCATCAGCGAATGGATCATCCGACGTGACGGAGCGCGTGACCCGGATTATATCAGTGACAGAGAAGTAGCCCGCTTCGTCAAACAGAAAGGAACATCGAAATGGAACACCTATTCGAGCGACAAGCACGTCTGAATGTAATGAAACGTCCAGTGCATGTCGTCACCTATTTCTTTTCGATTCCTGGATTGATTGTCGTCATACTTGCTTGGTTTTTACCAGCGGTTGAATCCGTCTTTGGACAAACCTTGTTTTTCTGTCTTTGTGGAATTGGAGTCGCTCGAGAAATCGTCCGGCTACGACTCATGAAGTCCTATTTAACGCAAGGTATCTATCAACAGACTGTTCAGAAGGTTGCTCACCTGACGATCATAGGATATGTCGTGGCGTGGCTAATCGCTTTCGTCATGCTTTCGATTCCAAATGCTCCCGGTTATTTATTCGTTCTCTTACTTGTCTGGAGCGGCGGAGTCGGTCTTGGTGTCATTCGAATGAATCGATTGGCTAAACAAATCGATCCTGCGTACGTCTCGATGGGAGAAATTGAACGTGCGTGGTGGAAACGGTAAAGCAAAAAAATCCGTATCAATCAGTGAAAGACGCTGATTGATACGGATTTTTGATTATTTCTTCAACAGTAGATAGATGAAGTATGGTGCTCCAATCAAGGCGACGACGATCCCAGCCGGTACCCCGTCTGGTCCCGCGATGTTGCGTCCGATCGTATCAGCGAACGCAAGCAACCAGCCGCCGAGCAAGAGGGCGATCGGCAGGAAGAACTGATGCCGTGGTCCGACAAGCGCACGGGCGATATGTGGCGCCATCAGACCAATGAAGGAGATTCCCCCTGTCACGGAGACGGCAGCAGCAGCGAGCGCGACGGCTGTCAACAAGAGTTGGATCCGTTCTTTTTCAATCGCGACGCCAACACCGATCGCGACCGGTTCATTCAAGGCAAGTAGATTGAGCTTATTCGCCTTATAGAACGTGAGCGGAATCAAGACGAGTAACCACGGTAACAGCGAGTAGACGAAAATCCAGTCTGTTCCCCAAATGTTACCGGCGAGCCATTTGGCGATGAAGTCGACCTTTTCACGACGCGTCGATGAAATCAGGATGACCATGATTCCAGACAGTGCCATCGAGAAGCCGACACCCGTTAAGATCAAGCGGATCGGTTGGAGTCCTTGTACACGGTCGTACGAGAACAGGTAGATCGCTGTCGCGGTGACGAGTGCACCGAAGAAGGCAGCGATTGGTAACAGATAGATGAATGACCCGACATCGGTTGGGAAGTACAGGAAGAACAAGGCGACGGCGACGCCAGCTCCCGTGTTGATGCCGATGATACCAGGATCAGCGAGTTCGTTGCGTGTGATCCCTTGAAGGATTGCACCGGATAAGGCAAGTGCCATTCCCGCCATGACGGTGATGAGCAGTCGGGGCAAGCGAAGCGAATAGAGGACGAACTCCTCTTTGAACGAACCGCTTCCAAGTAACGTCGGCAGTAAACGATCATACGACAGGGAAGCAGGACCAAGACCGATGCTGACGACGAGTGTTGCGATCAATAGTGCCAGTAACGTCCAAAACGTCAGTTGCTGGCGACGGCGTAAACGAGATTCCATCATGAGAAAGCACGCCCTCCTTTCCGAACGATTAAGAGGAAGAATGGTAGCCCGAGCATCGAAACGATCGCGATGACCGGCGTCTCATAGGGTGCGTATAGTGTCCGTCCAATCGTATCAGCAAGCAACATGAACGTCGCACCAAAGATCGCGGTCATCGGCAGGATGAACCGATAGTCCGTCCCGACGATCGCGCGGACGATATGCGGAATCATCAGCCCGATGAATGCCATGTTACCGACGAGGGCTACGGCAGCACCGGCAAGCAGGATGACGACGACGTAGAGGACCGCTTTGATCCGCTGGATGTTCTGTCCGAGTCCGAGCGCGACTTCTTCCGAAAGACTGAGGATTGTCAATTGTCGTGAGAAAATGAACGAAATCAAAATTCCAATTGCGATGACTGGCGCAATGACTTGCAGTTGTCCCCAGGTCGACCCGACGAGTCCACCGGACGTCCATTGTGAGACATCTTGGGCAATCTTGAAGTAAATCCCGATGCCTTCTGCAATCGCATACAGAAACGCTGAGATCGCAGAACCAGCAAGGACGATCCGGAGCGGGGAGAAGCCGCCTTTTTTCGAAGCGCCGATTCCAAAGACAAGTGCTGCCCCGAGTGCTGCTCCGACGAAACACGCGATCATGATCCCGAAGTAGTCAATTTTCGGGAACAGGACGATGACGAGCGCCAGTGCCGCATTCGCACCTGCTGTCAGACCGAGCAGACCAGGATCTGCGAGGGGATTGCGTGTCATGGCTTGCATGATGGCACCTGAGACACCGAGTGCCGCACCGACGAGGATTGCTGCCAGTTCCCGTGGCAAGCGGATTTCTTGGACGATTTTTGCTTTTTCATTCAACGGTCCGAACGTCAAAGCGTTCCAGACTTCGCGCGTCGTCGTATCGGCAGCACCGAACGTCATTGCGATCCAGAACATCCCGAAAAAGAGGACGAGACCGAGTGTGATTTTAATGCCGAACGGAATTCGACCAGCTGACATGAATGTCGCCTCCATTTCTGATTCAGTGAGTGAGCCGCAAAAAAAAGGGAGGGATCCCGCAGGTTCCCTCCCTTATTCATTATGCGCCAAGGAAACTTTTCTTGAAGAACTCGAGTTGACGTTCGAGTGTGAGCGGATCGTTGAAGTAGAACTCCTTCGAATCGACTTCGAAGACACGATCATTTTTGACGGCTGGAATGTTCTTGAACGTATCCGTTTTCGTAAATGAGTTGTCCGCTTCCGCACTCTTACTGAAGATGAGGTAGTCGCCTGCGTATTCAGGAAGGACTTCTGGTGACAACGCGTAGTATCCGTCTTTTAATGCCATCTTCGTGACTTTATCTGGCATTTTCAATTTCATTTCCTGATAGAGAATCTCTGTTCCACGACCCCAGTTATCGCCGAAGACGTAGAGTTGTTTATCGAAGCTTTCGATGACAGAAACGGTAGCATCTTCACCGATTTTTGCTTTGATGTCTTTACCGGCAGCAGCAGCGCGTGTTTTAAAGTCTTTGACCCAGTCGCGTGCTTCTTGCTCTTTGTTGAGCAATTTACCGATTTCGATATGTTGCGTCAAGTAGTCGACTTTTCCGTATGTGTACGTGACCGTCGGAGCAATCTTTTTGATTTTATCAAGGTTTTTCGTTGTTGAGTAGCCGATGATCAAGTCTGGTTCGAGTTCGATGATTTTTTCAACGTTCTCTTCCGATACTTCCGTGACATCTTTGAGCTTGTCGAACTTCGGATTCGCTTTTGACCACGAATCGACACCAACGACAGGTACGTCGAGTGCCATGACGTTGCCGGCAAAACCAGCGAGAACAACGACACGTTTTGGATTAGCCGGAACTTTGACGTCACCGTTCTCCGATTTGTACGTAATCGTCTCGTTTTTCGACCCAGACGCTGCGTCATCTTTTTTCTCCGTATTGCCACACGCTGCGATGACGAGCGTGAGAATGAGTAGAACCGGTAAAAGTAGTTTCTTCATGATTCAATCTCCCTTGATTAAGTTGTAGGTGATACACATCGGCTTGTTCGTCCGCGGATCGCGTCCGATTTCAGCATCGATATGGAATACTTCTTGCAAGACGTTTTTTGCGATGACTTCCTCACACGTCCCGGCTTTGACGACTTCGCCGTTTTTCATGGCGATGATATAGTCGGCGAACCGTGCCGCTTGATTCAAATCATGCAGGACCATGACGATCGTCCGTCCTTCGGTCCGGTTGAGATGCTCGAGCAGTTCGAGCACCTCGAGTTGGTGGGCGAGATCAAGATAAGTCGTCGGTTCATCGAGGAAGATGATATCCGTCTCTTGGGCGAGTGCCATTGCAATCCAGACCCGTTGACGTTGACCACCCGACAGCGCATCGACCGGACGGTGTTTGAATGCCATCGTATCCGTTGCTTCGAGTGCCCAATCGATGATCTCGTAATCGTGTTTCGTCAAGCGTCCGAATCCTTTTTGGTACGGGAAACGACCGTATGAGACGAGCTCTGCGACCGTCAGACCACTTGCGCTCTCTGGAGTTTGTGGCAGAATAGCCATTTTCCGGGCAAGTAGCTTCGTGCTTTCCTTGGCGATATCGAGACCATCGAGCAATGCACGTCCTGATTGATGAGGAATGATCCGTGTCATCGCTTTCAATAAAGTCGATTTGCCACATCCGTTCGCCCCAATGATCGTCGTGATTTGTCGATCGGGAATTTGGACGGACAAGTCTTTGACGATGGGACGATCACCGTAGCCGATATTGATTTCTTCTGTTGCTAGACGTACCATACGCGACGACTCCTTCGTTGTTCTCTCCGTTTTCAATGATAATGATTATCACTATCGTCTCATTAACCATACCAGTCCTGTAAAAACGCTGTCAACATTTTTTCTTGTGTTCAAGAGATGTTCACGTTATCATGAGGGAGTGAGAATGATAATCAATCGTAATCAAAGATGAGGAGTGAGTGAGATGAGGGAACAGGAGTTGTTCGACGTAACGATCATCGGCGGAGGACCTGCAGGGTTATATTCGACGTTCTATAGTGGTCTTCGGGGCATGAAGACGAAATTGATCGAGTATCAAGCAGAACTCGGAGGAAAATTGCACGTCTATCCGGAAAAGATGATCTGGGACGTCGGCGGACAGCCACCGATCACTGGTGAAAAACTCATGGCTCAACTCGTCGAACAAGGACTGACGTTCCAACCGACTGTTCAATTGAATGAAAAGATCATCTCGATCGCAAAAGACGTCTTCGGCAACTTCGTCTTAGAAGCAGAATCGGGTCGGATCCATTATTCGAAGACGGTCATCGTCGCGGTCGGCGGCGGCATCCTCAATCCTCAAAAATTAAAAGTCGAAGGTGCGGAACGCTTTGAAGTGTCGAACTTGAACTATACGGTCAAATCGATTGAACGCTTTAAAGGAAAGACCGTCATCGTCTCAGGTGGTGGGAACTCTGCGATCGACTGGGCGAACGAGCTCGAACCGGTCGCGAAAAAAGTCTACGTCACGTATCGCCGGGATTGTTTCTCGGGGCACGAGGCGCAAGTCGACCAGCTCGTTAAAAGTTCGGCTGTTTGTCTCCTCAACACGACGATTCACAAGCTGATCGCAAGTCCTGATCATCAACGGATCGCATCAGTCGAATTGATCGACTGTCAAACAGAGGAAATCGTTGAGATTCCAATTGATGAAGTCATCATCAATCACGGCTACGAGCAGGACGCGGCACTGCTTGACGCCTGTGATCTCGATATCGAACGGGTCGATGACTTCTATATCGCGGGTAACGCAGCGAGCGAGTCGAGTGTACCGGGACTATATGCTGCCGGAGATATTCTTTCACACGACGGGAAGGTCCATTTGATCTCAGGTGCCTTTCAAGATGCGGCGAATGCCGTCAACCGGGCAAAACGCTTCATTGAGCCGGAAGCGCCAAAAGTGGCGATGGTCTCGTCACATAACGAAGTCTTTAAAAAACGCAATCGTGCGTTGATTGAGGAACGCGTCAATCAACAATCTTGAATAATGTTCAAACGTCCAAAATGCTTGGAAACAAGCGGATTTTGGACGTTTTTTTATACAGAATCTAGTTTTGTACTATAACAGAATGATTTGACAACGTACTGTATTTAGGACAAAATTCTACTTATGTTCCACTACATGTAGGATACAAGTAAGACGGATGTATAAGGAGGAAGAGTATGACAACTACGAAACGTAAGCCAATTGGTCTTGCCTGGCAAATTTTAATCGGCTTGATTCTCGGGATCACAGTCGGTGGTGTATTTTATGGGAATCCCCATGTCGCGGAGTGGCTCAAGCCAATCGGTGACATCTTTATCCGGATGATGAAAATGATTGTCGTTCCGATTGTCTTCACGACGATCGTCCTCGGTGTCTCATCAGTCGGTAGTCCGAAAAGTCTCGGACGTCTTGGCGTCAAAACGCTCGGTTACTTCACGATCGTGACGATGATCGCCATCTTCACGGGGCTGTTCGCAGCCAATCTCGTTGAACCGGGTGCTGGTATTAACATGTCGACACTCGATAAAACGGACATTTCGACATATGTCGAAACGGAAGAGACGACACAAGACGCAGGACTCGTCGACAAGATCGTCAACATCGTCCCGACGAACATCTTGGACGCGATGGTCCGCGGTGACATGCTTGCAATTATTTTCTTCTCGGTCTTATTCGGACTCGGTGTCGGTTTTGCAGGAGAGAAGGGCCAACCGGTCGTTCGTTTCTTTGAAGGCGTCGCAGCAGCGATGTTCAATCTCGTCAATATCGTCATGAAATTTGCGCCGATTGGTGTCTTCGCTTTAATCGGTGTCACGGTCTCGACGTTCGGGATTGAATCGCTCGGTTCATTGTTTAAATTGATTGCGACGTTATACGTCACAGCGCTTCTCTTCATGGTCGTCGTCTTCGGTGCCATCATGAAGTGGGTTGGTATTCGGGTATCTGATTTCACACGCATCTTCAAAGACGAGTTATTGCTGACGTATTCGACGGCGTCGTCTGAGACGGTACTGCCACGGATCATGGAAAAACTCGAGAAGATGGGTGTTCCGAAATCAATCGTCAGTTTCGTCGTACCGACGGGTTATTCGTTTAACCTTGATGGATCTGCGCTTTATCAAGCGCTCGCAGCCTTGTTCATCGCACAGATGTACGGGATTGATCTCTCGATTGGAACACAGCTGACGCTTGTCTTCGTCTTAATGCTGACATCAAAAGGGATGGCTGCCGTTCCTGGCGTCTCATTCGTCGTTTTACTCGCAACACTCGGTACGGTCGGTATCCCGGCAGAAGGACTTGCCTTCATCGCGGGGATTGACCGAATCATGGATATGATGCGCTCGGTCGTCAACGTCACAGGAAACACGCTCGCTTCACTCGTCATCGCGAAGTGGGAAGGTGTCCTTGACGAAGACCAACTCGAGACGTTCATGTCGACAGAAGGTAAAAAAGACGACGTCCGCAGTGCGTGATTGTCGTAAATATAAGGAAGGACTGAATCGTCAGTCCTTCTTTTTTTCGTCCTTGAAAATAGATTAAAATCGATTGTTTTTAAATAAAATCCCTTATTTTTGATTATAGTTAAAATTATGTTGAATATTATTAATTATAAAGTTAATATTATTGATATAATCATAGGGGAGAGGCGATAGGATGGAAACGGTAGGAATCGTCATTGGTATTGTCACAGTCTGTATCGTACAATTTTACTTAGCACGGCGAGGAAGAGTCTGGAGCCTCATCATTCCAGCGATCATCATCGGGCTCGGAATTTACTGGTATTTCGGAACAGGACCACACACGTCGGATCGGGAGTCAGTGATTCGGATGGGAACGTTTGCCTGTTTATCACTCATGATCTCAATGGCCGAGATGGGAGTTAACTCACGTCGCAAGCAACTGAAGCGTGAAAAAGAACGAATGGAGATTCAAGATTTGTAAGAGAAGTGAGGGAACACGATGGAACGACAAGACGTGCCCGCTTGGGTACTGGCACTCGAACAGGAGCATCTCGAGTTCATCCGCAAGTTCGTCTTGAGCTCTGGTTCATTAAAGGATATGGCAACTGCCTATCAAGTATCCTACCCGACCGTCCGGGCGAAGTTGAACCAGTTGATCGAGCGGATTGATTCGGTGCAGCAAGAGGATGTCGAGTTCGTCAATATGATCAAGAACTTGGTCTTAGATGAACGGTTGAGTCTCGATGTGGCGAAGACGATCATCGATTCCTACCGCAAGGGTCAAGCGAAAGAATAAACCAAAAAACGAGATTCCCGTCTGACGGAAATCTCGTTTTTTTATTGTTTGTCGTTCTTTTTGTCCTGTTCCTTCTTGATCATCTTCTTTGCTGCTGCGCGGAAGCGGAAGATCAAGTAGAGACGGTAGAAGTCGATCGCGGCAAACAACGTCAGCAGGATCGTCCAGAAGTTAAAGACCGTTCCTGCTTCGACCGAGTTGTTGTAGGCGAGGAACATGAAGAGAATACCGAATATGGCATAGAATACTGCCATGAAGTTCGAGCTTTGACGCATGAAAACACGACCTTTCGTAAATTAAGACATCGCGTAGATGGCGAGTACGACGATTCCGTTGTTAAAGACATGGATGGCGATCGGAGCAATGATCCGGCGCGTCTTGACGAAGACGAGCGAGAAGACAAAACTCATCGCGACATAGATTAAAAATTTGTTGTCTTGGTGAATCAGTCCGAACAAGGCACCCGTCAAGATGAAGCTGAAGAAGAAACCGAGCTTCGAGGAGAGATTCCCGAACAGGATATGCCGGAACAAGAACTCTTCCATGATCGGTCCGAGCAGGACGACCATGACTTGAAGGAGTGGGATGACTTGGATCGCTTGGATGATCTGATCCGTATTTTGCGATTTCGCGACATTCTCGATCCCGCCTGCCATCCAGGCATCGATCAAGTTGACGCTGATCAAGAGCGCATACAGGAGCACGATCCCGATTCCGATCCATTTCAACGTATCCATCGGATCGGTTTGACGTCCCTCTGCCTTCCACTTCTGCCAATCGGGACGCAGGCAGTAGTAGGAGACGATGACGGCGACCGTGAAGCCGATCGCAAGCCACCAACCGGCGACGTCAGCAATGACGTTTTTCGGAAGGAAATACTGGAACGAACCCGGAACCAATTGGACGATCAGATAGATGATGATCGGAATGACGTGACGCTTTTGCCACTTCTCCGCCATCACGAAAGGCAGACTGATTGGATTTTTCATCGTACAGGACACAACTCCTTTGTAATGAAGGTACTGTCCCGATTGTAACAAACAAACGGTCTTGGCGCACGATTGACGATGATTCAAAGGTGTCGATTTCGGGAAAACGGATAAAGGTTCAGGCTTGAATTCAGAAGAGAAAGCGTATAAGATAAAAATATGTTAGCACTCAACTAAAGTGAGTGCTAAAAAACAGTCATTTTCAAGGAGGATGTTTCGCATGTTAAAACCACTTGGTGATCGCATCGTGATCGAAGTCGTTAAAAAAGAAGAAACAACACTCGGAGGAATCGTTCTTCCTGGGTCAGCGAAAGAAAAACCACAAGAGGGTAAAGTCGTCGCTGTCGGTACAGGCCGTGTGACAGAGCAAGGCGTACGTGTACCACTTGAAGTGAGTGTCGGAGATCACGTCATCTATGCACAATATGCCGGTTCAGAGGTCAAAGTCGACGGCAATGAATACTTAATTTTACGCGAAAGCGATATTTTGGCAGTAGCCGAGTAATTCAGTCAATCATCTAAAGGGGGATTTCAGTCATGGCAAAAGAGATTTTATTCAGTGAAGAAGCACGTCGAGCAATGCTCCGCGGGGTCGACGCATTAGCGGATGCAGTCAAAGTCACGATCGGACCAAAAGGACGCAACGTCGTCCTCGAGCGGAAGTTCGGTTCACCACTCATCACGAATGATGGTGTGACGATCGCAAAAGAAATCGAACTCGAAGATCATTTCGAGAACATGGGTGCAAAACTCGTTGCAGAAGTTGCCTCAAAAACGAATGAGATCGCAGGGGATGGTACGACAACAGCGACAGTCCTCGCACAAGCGATGATTCGTGAAGGTCTTAAAAACGTTACAGCGGGCGCAAACCCGATGGTCATCCGTAAAGGAATCGAAAAAGCGGTCCGTCGCGCTGTCGAAGAGTTGCACACGATCGCAAAACCAATCGAAGGTAAAGAAGCAATCGCCCAAGTCGCAGCAATCTCAGCAGCAGACGAAGAAGTTGGTCAATTGATTGCAGAAGCGATGGAACGTGTCGGTCAAGATGGTGTCATCACGATCGAAGAATCACGCGGCTTCACGACAGAACTCGACGTCGTCGAAGGCATGCAGTTCGATCGTGGTTACGCGTCACCATACATGATTACGGATTCAGATAAGATGGAAGCGGTCCTTGAGAACCCGTACATCCTCGTCACGGACAAAAAGATCTCGAACATCCAAGAGATTCTTCCAGTCCTCGAGCAAGTCGTTCAACAAAACAAACCACTCCTTATTATCGCAGAAGACGTTGAAGGCGAAGCACTGGCGACACTCGTCGTCAACAAACTCCGTGGTACGTTCAACGCGGTAGCAGTCAAAGCACCAGGCTTTGGTGACCGCCGGAAAGCAATGCTTGAGGACATTTCAATTGTCACAGGCGCAGAATTGATCACAGAAGACCTCGGTCTTGATCTGAAAGAAACACAAATCACGCAACTCGGTCGCGCGTCGAAAGTCGTCGTCTCAAAAGACAACACGACAATCGTCGAAGGTCACGGACACGGGGATTCGATCGAAGCACGTGTCGGTACGATCCGTGCGCAAATCGAAGAGACGACAAGTGACTTCGATCGTGAGAAATTACAAGAGCGTCTGGCGAAACTCGCAGGCGGCGTAGCAGTCGTCAAAGTCGGGGCAGCAACCGAGACAGAACTCAAAGAACGCAAGCTCCGGATTGAAGATGCACTTAACGCGACACGCGCAGCGGTCGAAGAAGGTATCGTAGCAGGTGGGGGAACAGCTCTCATTCACGTTACGAAAGCCGTCGAATCGATTCTGTCGGTCTCAACAGGTGACGAAGCAACAGGTGTCAACATCGTGCTTCGCGCACTTGAAGCACCGCTTCGTCAAATCGCGGAAAACGCAGGTCAAGAAGGTTCGGTCATCGTCGAGCGTCTCAAGCATGAAGCGCCAGGAATGGGCTACAATGCGGCAACGGACGAGTATGTCGACATGATCGAGACAGGAATCGTCGATCCAGCGAAAGTAACGCGTTCAGCACTTCAAAACGCAGCGTCCGTTTCAGCGATGTTCTTGACGACGGAAGCCGTCATCGCCGATAAACCAGAACCAGCCGGATCTGCTCCTGCAATGCCTGATATGGGCGGCATGGGTGGAATGGGCGGAATGATGTAAGACATTTCATCTAAAAGTACCGAATCCTAGTAAATAGGGTTCGGTACTTTTTGTTTGCGATAGTATACTTAATAGTTGAAAGAATTACATAAACAGTACTCATCAATTTAAAAATAAAGATAGCGATAACGAGAGAGGAGACGTCAAGTGAATGAAATTTTAAAAGGCATAGTAACCTCGGGTACACTCATCGTCGCAATCGGCGCTCAAAATGCGTTCGTCCTTAAACAAGGTTTACTTAAAAACAATATTTTCTGGGTGGCGCTAGTATGTTTCTTGTGCGATGTGTTGTTGATGTGTGCGGGCGTACTGGGAGTTGGTACCGTCATTAAGAATAATACGTTTGCAAATATTGGACTTGCGATTGTTGGAGGACTGTTTCTTCTCTTGTATGGATTTAAATCTTTTCGTAGTGCATTTTCGTCATCACATACAATGAATGTTTCAACAGATTCTAAAATCATGCCTATTCACAAAACGATCTTACTCACATTAGCGATTACACTTTTAAATCCACATGTCTACTTAGATACGGTCGTCATCATTGGTGGTATAGCTGGGACTTTGACATTTGATCAAAAAGTCAATTTCTTGATCGGAGCTTTGATTGCCTCATTTGTCTGGTTTTTTGGATTAGGATATGGATCGAGATGGCTCATTCCTGTGTTTAAACAACCAAAAGCGTGGAAAGTACTAGATTTTGGAATAGGATGCTTAATGTTCTGGCTATCGTATCAATTAATTCAGTTTGCTTTAGAACAAAGTTAAATAGATATTTAAAGGGTTAAGGAGCAACTACAAAATATGAAGGACGATGAGATTTTATATTTAGTTGAACAGATGTCTGATGAAGAATACCTCTATCATGAAGAATTGAAGTGCTATACGAACGAAGGCTCACCATCCGACTTAGCTTATGCAAGAGTCCGTCAATTTAGGGACGCGAAGATGCTTCCGATATTGAACGATTTACTCGATAAAGTGAAACAAGCAGAACAAAAACAACATCTTTATTTTATGATTGGGACGATTGGTGTGAATTCGGGAGATGTTCGTGCAGGGATGTTACTGCTTGAAAAACTGGAGCAAGAGACAAAGCCGAGTCTTCTCGAAAGCATTTTGGAAGAACTAGCAAAACAGCAATGCATTCCTGATACAGAACGAATCGTAAAATATATAGACGATTCTCGGTCGTCAGTTCGAGAAGCTGCGATTCAAGCATTGCGAGCCTGTCGAGATGAGATAGCAGAGGATGTGCTAATTCGTTTGATTACGACATCAAATAACTCTTTTGATATCATGAGTGCTAATTTTGTTTTAGCCACGATTGGAACAGAGCGAGCCGTTCCTTATTTGACTCCTTTGTTGGATCATTCTCGAGGAGACGTGAGACATTCGGCTTTAGCAACGCTAAGTGAACTTGGAAATGGGTTAGATCTTTCGATATTTTTGCATGGACTAAAAGATCGATCTAGCAATGTGAGAGAGTATGCGTTAGTCGCAATCGAGCGACATGGTGATGAAGTAGCGATTGAACCGGTGATCAAACGTGTACAAATATTATTGAAGCGAACGCGACAAATACAAACAGATGAAGTCCTAATCGCTCTTCGATTTTTACATCGATACCAGCATTCCCATCAGGCGATTCCTAAATTATTTCATTGGATCATTCAAACAAAAAGAGAAGTCTTGTTTGACGAAGAATGGCAATGGATCGAAGACCATTTTACTTGCTATTGATGGGCTCGAGGATAGGTGGAGATAACAATCAATAAACAAACCTGACCTTCTTCACGTCTAGTGAGAAGTCAGGCTTGTTTATTTTAAGAAAATCAGATGTCCTTTGATTACTCCAGTTCATTCTCCTCAATAATCTTATCCGACAGCTTTAACTGCTTACTCACATCCTTGACTTGATTTCGACAGAACTTCAGCTCAACTTTCTTTTTTGTCGAGACGTCATAGCAGGTGCCTTCACCGGATGCTTTCGTCAAATCCGCTTCATAGTAATAGTCCTTGTAGCGAAACGAACCATCACGGAAGCCGGTCAGATTCGGTTGATCATCGACGAGGGATTGTCCCATCATATAGGACGTCTTAAGATTCAATAGATCAATGATTGTTGGTGCGATATCGATCTGTCCGCCATTCTCTTTCATGACCCGACTGGTTTGCTGGTCGGGTTTTTTGATGAAGAGTGGGATGCGGCGCTCGAGTTCAAAGGCAGCAACCGGGGACGAGATATCCGCTTTTTTGCGCATCTCGCTGTCTTCATTGACAAGTCCACTATCGTGATCGCCATAAAAGATGACGAGAGACTGATCCCAAAGATCGCGTTGTTTCAACTCGTCGATCATCTTTCCGACACCGGTATCGACGTAATGGACGGTCTGATAATACCGTTTCAGCATTGGATCCTCATAACCAGATAGATCAAGCGTCTGGTCTTCCTTGTCAATTTCATACGGTGTATGACTCGTCAGCGCGACTAAAAACGAGAAGAACGGTTCTTGCAACGTCTCCATGTGATCAATCGATTCGAGGAAGAACTGTTGATCGTTCAGTGCCATGCCGATTTTCTTCTCTTTTGAATAATCCTTTTGGCTGAAGAAGTGCTTAAAACCGATGTTCTTGTAGACATCGTCACGATTCCAGAAGCCTTTTTCGTAGGCATGCATCGCTGCCGTATCGTATCCGTTTTTCTCAAGTAATGCAGGGAGCGGCTCGAATTCATTCGTCGGATATCGCGTATAGACAGAGCCTGATTTTAATGGATAAAGTGACGTGTTCGTGATGAACTCAGCGTCCGAAGTTCGTCCTTCATGCGTCTGGTGGTAGAACGACGAGAAGTAGAGTGATTCCTTCTTCAATTGATTCAGGTTCGGCGTCACTTCTTCACCGTTGATGGTCTGGTCGATGACTGAAGCCTGGAACGACTCGAGCTGCACCAGAATGATATTTGGCGTCTGCTTCGGACCCGTTGGATTCGTCTGTTCCTTTTGATTGATGCGCTGTTGTTCCTGTGCCGTCAGTCCGTCGCCGGGTCGTCCAGTCACGCCTTTAAACACATCCCATCCGTGATAACCCCAAAAGCCAAACAGGTAGTAGTCACGCATATCGGAGATCGTTGCCGTCGGTTGACGCTCTTCCGTTAGCGTCCGGTACGTCAGTAGCGAAGCAGACAAGACGATACCACTGACTGCAAGGATTCCCGCCGTCCGGCGTCGTGTTTGCTTCGTCGTCACTTCCGGTCGTTTGTGGAAAACAAAAAGCAGTAGTACAAAGATCAAACTATCAGCGAACAAGAGGAAGTCTTGCGGTACGATCAAGGCGGTGAAGCCGCTACTGACGTCACTCATCTGCGTCATCTGTGAGAGGAGCGAGACGGAGAGAAAGTCCTCGAAGTAACGATAGTACCACATGTCGGAAGCCAGTAGAAAACTGTGCGCGAGCAGTAGACCGAGCCAGACCCAGCGGCGTTTATTCCACGGAATCAGTAACGTCCAGCTCGACAGGATCAGCATCCCGGCCAGGTTCATGAGTGTTAAATGGAGCGAAAGATCGGTCTTTGTAAAGTAACTAAACAGCATGAACTTCAGCATGCCGAGTAATAGATAAAGGGTGTAGCGAATCGCCATGGTCAGTACTCCTTACGTGTGTCGTCACACGGTCTTTACCCTAAACGTTTAATGGTGGAACGCCCAGATGTGGACAGCCATGTTCGCTTGTTCCATGATATAGTCGAAAAATTGGTCTATATTTCCTCTTGAATTCAAACAATTGACGTTAATTTGCGCAGAAAGCGGGAATAGAAAGCGTGTACGTCCATCGTCCGTCACTGTCTTTTAAAAAAGGAGCGAAGTCATGTCAAACGTGAAACTAGCGGTCATCTATTACAGCGCAACCGGAACGAACCATCAACTTGCCTCATGGGCAAAAGAAGCGGGAGAAGCGGCAGGAGCAGAAGTCCGCCTTGCGAAAATCAAGGAGACAGCCCCAGCAGAAGCGATTGCTTCGAACCCATTGTGGCAAAAGCATGCGGATGCCACACGTGATATCGAAGAAGCGACACCGGATCTACTCGACTGGGCAGATGCGATTATCTTTAGCGTCCCGACACGTTACGGTCATGTCCCAGGACAATTCCAACAGTTCCTCGACACGACAGGCGGACTGTGGGCACAAGGCAAACTCGTTAATAAAGTCGTCAGTGCGATGTCGTCGGCACAGAATCCGCATGGCGGTCAGGAAGCGACTGTTCTCGCAGTTTATACGACGATGTTCCACTGGGGTGCAATCGTTGCAGCACCAGGTTATTCGGATCCTGTCTTGTTCGCAGCGGGCGGAAATCCATATGGTACATCGGTCACTGTCGACCAAGACGGCAACATGGTCGAATCGGTCGAACCAGCCGTGCGCCATCAAGCGAAACGGACGGTTGAAGTGGCAAGCCGTCTCAACTCATAACATTACCTAATTCAAAAAGCGCCGGAATGCTGATTCGCATTCTGGCGCTTTTTCATATGCATCATGTATTTTGCGTCAACGGAAGTTCGACTGTGAACGTCGAACCTTGTCCTTCGATCGACTCGACATGGATTTCTCCATCATGCCCACGCGCAATTTCGCGACAGATTGAGAGCCCAAGACCAGTACCGCCGATTTGACGGGTGTCCGAATTGTCGACACGATAGAATTTTTGGAACAAGTTACTCATCGCAGAAGCAGGAATCCCGATACCCTCATCTTGAATCGCGACGGTGACACGTGACGCGTGTCGCGTCAGTTGGATATCGATCGTTCCACCAGCTGGTGAGTATTTGATCGCATTGTTGATCAGGTTACTGAACAATTGGCGAATCTTCTTCGCATCCCCTTCGACGATCAGCGGTTCGACGTTTCGGAATATTTCAATCGCGTGGGAAGACGACGACAGGCTATGCAACTGTTTCAAATCCCGAATCATCGCGACGATATCAAACGGTGCCATCTCATATTCCTGACGGTTTGCTTCCATCCGTTGCAGGTCGAGGAAGTCATTGATCAACAGCGAAAGACGTTCTGTTTCCGAATGGACCGCTTCGAGATACTTCTTCTGTCGCTTCGGTGGCAGGTCACGCTGAATCATCAGCTCAGTAAAGCCATAGATCGACGAGAGTGGTGTCCGCAGTTCGTGCGAGATCGTCGAGACGAGTTCGTTTTTGATCCGGTCAATCTCGACTTCGTTCGTCACGTCACGTAAGACGAGTAGAATCCCGCGGAACTGTCCACCATAATGAATGCTCTCGGAATACGTCTTGATGAAGCGTCGCTCGTGATCGATTGAGAAGGTGATTCCTTCACCGATTTCACGCTGAACGAACGTCTTTTTCAAGTAACGTTCGAATTCCGGTAGTTGGTCGACGCGATGCTTAAGTTGGACGACAGACGGAGTGATGTTCATCAGTCCGTTCTCATCGATACTGTCATCAACCGGATGGTCAAACAGATCGAGCAATGGTCGGTTGATCAATTGAATATCGCCTTCGGGTTCGATATAGACGATCGATTCACGAATCGAGTTCAATAGTCGCGCCGTTTTTTCCCGCTCACGTTCAATCTCGTCGAACGTCCGCATCCGCAAGAGTGACAATGCCAGCTGGCGCGCGAAGGCGGCTAGTTCTTCCTGCTCGTAACGATCAAACCGATCCTGACCGCGGGACAAGAAGATATAGGCGATGATCTCATTTTGACTCGGATCAAGAACCGGTGTGACAGCGCGTGCGACTTCGTCCTCGAACTGTGTATGCGGTCGTTTATCTTGTCGCGACTCACGCAATAACGGCTCAATCGTTGGCATCCAATCCTCGACTGTGAGCGGTGTCTGTGGATAAAAGACGATATCGATGACTTTTGTTCCTTCTTTAAAGATCAGTGCGCCTTGATCAGACTGCGTGATCTCAACCATCTTTTGGATGACAGAAGGATAAGCGCTGATGCTATCGCGCGACGCCAGTGTCTCCGTCAATTGATTCCGTAGACGCAAGTGGGACTCGTTCCGTTGCGTCAGTTTTAAGGCATCTTCGAGATTGACGTTCGTTGACATCAATTGATGTTTATTTTCGATCAAAGCTGTCGCCATCTGATGGAACGATTTACTCAATTCACCAATCTCGTCAGCACGGTTGAGTGGAATCAACGGTAACGTATGCTCACCGCTTGCAAGAAGTTTACTCTCCTTGCTAAGAAGATGGATCTGTCGCGTCGTCCGTTCGATGAACGGGCGGACGATCAGCAAGATAACAAGGAATAGGACGAGCAAATTGACGAGCCAAATCCACTCAGCATACTTCGTCTGGGTGACGAGTTGTTCTTTTGCACCAAGTTCTTTCGCGCGAAGACTACTCCGGTAGTTCGTGAACGTGCTCTCCATCGTGTTGACGCTTTTACGCATCGTTTCACTATTCGAGGCATTCATCTTGAATTTCCGGTTCGGGTCCCGTGGCACTTCTGGCATCATCGCCTTCAGACTCGGCATCTGCAAGAAACGTTCGTCGATCGTGCCTGACTGCTTCGCTTGAACATATTTAATCAAGCTTGGCATGACGAAGTTCGTATACGAGTTATAGAGCGACCGGATATCAGACGCATAGATTTGATCCGCTTTGTAGAGACGATTTTTCTCAAACCAAGCGGTCTGTTGTTCAAGTGAGGCTTTTTTTTCATCAATCACGTCGAGCACGGCATCGTCACCGAAGACGATATAACCCCGCATCTCGTATTGAAGGGACTGCCAATCGTCCCAAAGTTTTGTCGCTCGATCTTCGCGCAAGCTGATCGCATCAAGCTCCTGTTTTGCATCCGTGACTTGGTGGTTCGTATAAAAATAAGCAGCCAGGGAAGAGATCGATAGTGTGATAAGAATGAGATAAAACGACGACATGATCTGTCGGCTGATCTTTTGATTGAACCATTTTCGCATATGGATTATGGATGCTCCTTTGTCTATGTGAGTCAAGCGTCTATTAGATGTATTACGTTGGAATATTTGTTACCGTAATCGTACATTTTTTAGACGAATAAATATAGTCATAATGCTTAAAATATCTTCAAAGTAAGAGATACAGGTTCACAAAGAAAACTTAGAACGACAAAAAAAGCAGAACGGGATCTTACTCCCATCCTGCTCCGATGCCCATTAATGATGTTCGACGACGATCTTCCCGATCGTTTTTCCGCTCTCGACGAGACGGTGTGCTTCTTTTAGATTGTCGGCATTCATGCCGATTAACGTCTGTGTGACCGTCGTCTCAAGTGTATGCTCTTCGATCCATGCTGCGACTTGCGTCAGAATCTCATGTTGGCGGATCATGTCCTCTGTCGCGAACAGCGGACGCGTGAACATGAACTCCCAGACGAACGTCGCGCTCTTTTGTTGGAGCGCACTCAAATCGAGTTTTTGATCCGTCTCGACGATGCTACAGATTTTCCCTTGTGGTGCAATCACATCGACCATCGCCTCAAAATGTTGGTCCGTCGCATTGAGACAGAAGATATAGTCGACGTACTTGTAGCCGAGGGCTTCAAGCTGAGGACGGAATGCCTTGTGGTGATTGATCGTATGATGTGCACCATGTTCCTTAGCCCACTCGATCGTCTCGTCGCGTGACGCCGTTCCGATGACGGTCAGCCCAGCGTGATTCGCGAGTTGTGTCGCGATTGAACCAACACCACCAGCGGCTCCGATGATGAGAATCGTCTTCTCGAGATTCGACTTAGCATCAAACGTCAATCCGAGACGATCGGTCAATGCTTCGTAAGCTGTCAGCGTCGTCAACGGGAGAGCAGCGGCTTCGCTGAACGTCAACCGTTCCGGCTTTTTGGCGACGATTCGTTCATCAACGAGTTGGAAGTCACTGTTTGACCCGGGGCGCTGAATCGCACCGGCGTAATAGACTTCATCACCGACTTGGAAGAGGGAGGCATCATCGCCGACTTCAACGACGACTCCGGCTGCATCGTAACCGATGACCTTCGGGGCGTCTTCGTCTTTCCCGTGAGCACGGACTTTCGTATCGACCGGGTTGACGGAGACAGCTTTGATCTCAACCAATAAATCGTGTCCGGTTGCTTCCGGGCGTGGCAGTTCTAAATCAATCAGACTCTCTTGTTCCGTTAGTGGTAAGTGTCGGTGGAAACCGACAGCGGACATGTTCGACATCGACAATCATCCTTTCCAGATAGGAATCGTTTCTCTCCATCTGTTCCACCCCCGCTCGGTCTTAAAACCAATTGCGAAACTTTGAAAACCGATTCCCCTTCTGTCGTCAACGTAAGAATGCTGGATAGATATGGTAGCATATGAGAGTAGCTATCAACTTTTGAGAAGGAGCGATTTTGTATGTATGACGTCATCTCTCTACCGGCAGGACCGACTCAAGTCACGATTGAACGTTACCTCGTCCATGCGCATCCGCACCCACGTCCGTATCGACCCGCGCGTTTGATTGCCTTGCGTCAAAGTGGTGGCGTCATGCATCGACTGTATCGCACGGAGCGGGAAATCGTGCTCTCTCCGTACGAGGCACTTGCCCCACAAGTCCAGCGGCTCTCGTTCTCACAACAGGAGCGTGTCCTTGCGTATATCGAAGAACGTCGCGCGAGCTTCGGTTTTGATGAAGGGGAGGAATACAAATTTTACTTACTGGAAGTAGCGTATGAACTCCGTCATCTACCACGAACGGATCGACCGATTCGGGCACATACGTACTATCAACTGGATGAGCTGTTGTCGGGTCGGCCGCTCGTCTTGCGAGCTAGAAGTCAAGAGCGCTCCACATGAGACAGAAAAACAGAACATGAAAAAGCAGTCCGCCTTTCCTGACGTTCATCGCGAGGAGGGCGGACTGTTTTTTAAAGTGCCGGAGTTGGCGTCGGTGTGACACCGGTCTTCTTATAAGCTTGATCGATGGCAGTCCGGATTTCTTTGACGGAGCTACCTTTTTGATAAGCGACGATCGACTGCGCTGCGATATCGAGACAGGTGCCGCACGTAATGCCGTGCGTCGTCCAGGTCGTGGAACTAGCAGTCTGCTCTTCGATGAAGCAGTCATAGTTGCTTGTATGACCAGCAGATTCACCGCAACCACAATAACAAGGCATCTTCTTCAAGAGATCAGGATGTTTAGCGACGGAGCGGTAAATCGTCTGGATCGACTCATCCTGTTCGTTCAGAAAAGCGGGTAACGTGTCTGGTCCCGCGGTCTTCTCGAGTTGATCACCAGCACCGTGGCTGGCATGGTCCGCATGATCTCCGTGATTCGTCTGTTCTGTTTTTGGAGCACCCGTTTGATCAGCTGTTCCGCATGCAGCGAGCAACAGGCTGATACTAAGGGGAAAGGCGTAACGATATAGTCCTATTTGCATAATGTGCCTCTCTTTCATCGTCTTGCCTTCATTATAAGGAAAGACGTATCGAGAAGGCGTGACGATTTGTTGACGCTTACTTGGCGAGTGCTTCCGTGATCGTCTCGATGTTTGCTTGCATCATGCTGTAGTAGGTGTCGCCATCCTTACCCGGTGCACCGAGTGAGTCGGTGAAGAGAGTACCACCGATCGGAACACCAGTCTCCCTTGAGACGGTTTCCATGCTCCGCCGATCGACGCTCGTTTCGACGAACAGGACTGGGATATCTTGCTCCTTGATCGTATCGACGATCCGGCGGACTTGAGCCGGAGTTCCTTGATTATCTGAGTTGATCTCCCAAATATAATCCGCTTTGACGTCATAGGCAGTTCCGAAGTATTTGAAGGCTCCTTCGCTCGTGACGAGATGACGTTCTGCTTTCGGAATAGCGGCAAACTGCTTTTTCGCTTCCTGATCAAGCGTCTGCAATTTTTTAATATAGGCATCGGCATTTTTTTCGTAGTCGGCTTTGTGCTTCGGATCTTCCTTGATTAATGCCTGCTTGACGTTTTCGACGTAGCGAATCCCATTGCTTATATCGAGCCACGCATGCGGATCAGTCTCCGATTCTTTGCCCTTCGTCGTCAGGTATTTCGGTTCGACGCCTTTGCTTAAACGATAGACTGGTGCGTCAGACGCGTCTTTGCCAGTCGTTGCCCGGAGTTTATCGAACCACGCACCGCCGGCTTCCAGGTTCAACCCGTTGTAGAAGACGACGTCAGCATCTGCCATCGCTTGTACGTCTGCTGGAAGTGGATCATACTCGTGCGGGTTTGCCCCGATCTTGACCATGCTGTGGACATCGACATGTTCACCACCGACCTCACGTGCGAGGTCAGCGAGAATCGAATATGTCGCAACGACCTTCAGCTTCCCGTTATCTTCTGCAGGTGTCGAACAAGCAGCAAGCAAGACCGTGCTGAGGAGGACGAACAGAAAAAGTTTTAATTTCATACAGTAGACTCCTTTCGTTTCCGGTGACGCATCAGACCGTGACGTGGTGAGAAGACGAAGACGAGGGCGAACAACGTCGTCGCGACGAGGACGATCGACGCACCGGAAGATAGATTATAGGTAAAGCTGAAATACAGTCCGATGATGGCGGACAACGTACCGAAGCCTCCCGCTAGGAACAGCATCCGTGAGAGGCGGTTCGTCAGTAAATACGCGGTCGCTGCCGGTGTGATCAGCATCGCGACGACGAGGATGATGCCGACGGTCTGAAGTGAAGCGACGGTGACGAGTGTTAGTAACGTCATCAGTCCGTAATGAATCCAACGCGTCGATAGTCCATAGGCTTGCGCCATCGTCGGATCAAACGAGCTGATCAGCAACTCTTTGTAGAACAAGAAGATTCCACCGAGGACGATCAATCCGATGATGACGGTCATCCACATGTCGCTCGGACGGACCGCGAGGACGTTACCAAACAGAATGTGATAGAGATCGCTACTGCTACGCAAGAACGAAATCAGGATGATCCCGAGGGCGAAGGCGGATGTGAACATGATTCCGATTGCCGTATCGTTCTTGATGCGACTGTTCTGGCTAACAAAGCCGATTCCGAGTGCGGTCACGAGACCCGTCACGACAGCACCGATCAGGAAGTTGATTCCGAGTAGATAGGAAATCGCAACACCAGGTAAAACGGCGTGCGAGATTGCATCCCCCATCAACGACATTCCGCGAAGGATGATGAAACAGCCGATCACACCACAGATGATGCCGACCATGACGGCGGTGATCATCGCTTTTTGTAAGAACTCATACTGAAGTAATGCCTCGATGAACGTCATCCTCGTCCCTCCTTGCGTCGTTCGAATAGCGGTAAGCCATACGCTGGTTCGAGCCATTCCGGTGTCAAGATATCAGACGGCGGACCGACAGCGATCAGTTGTTTGTTCAACAGCATCAATGTGTCGAAGTAGTCTTCTGCTTTATGCAAATCATGGTGGACGACGACAATCGTCCGCCCTTCGGCTCGGAGTGTCCGTAAGAGCTCGATGATCATCTGCTCACTCGCGACATCGATGCCGACGAACGGTTCGTCCAGCAATAGTAGCTCTGCTTCTTGGGCAAGGGCACGCGCCAGAAAGACCCGTTGTTGCTGTCCGCCTGACAGTTCACCGATTTGGCGTTCAGCATGATCGGACATACCGACGCGTTCGAGACAATCCATGGCGAACGCTTTTTGTGCTTTCGATGGTCGTTTGAATAAGCCGAGCTTCGGATAACAGCCCATCAACACGACATCCTGCACACGAACCGGGAAATCCCAATCAATTGCACTTCGTTGTGGGACATAAGCGACGCGTGACCGGACGTCTTCGAGTGATTGGTCGAGCACGCGTAACTGCTCGATACGAGCCGGGATCAGACCGAGGACGGCTTTTAAGAATGTGGATTTACCAGCACCGTTCGGTCCGATGATGCCAATCAACGAAGCGACCGGGAGGCGAACGGACACTCCGTCGAGTGCATGGGTATCAAAATAAGAGACGGTGAGACGATCAACGTCAAGGGCGTACATGAATGATCACTCCTTTGGTTTTGTGGTATATAGAAGGAAAGTTTCCTTAGGGCAAAAAATAGGGTAAAAATTTTAACTCCAATTACTGGATAAAGATTCGGTCTACAAATAATGTTTCCTTAAGGCAAACTTTAAAGCCGTAGGAAACAGATGTCAACTGTTTTTCGATATCGATCGCGAATCAACTCGTGCTAAGATGAAAAGGCAGAATCGTAATGGGGGTGAGGAGATTGCGTCAGACAGCAGAACAACAATGGAAGTGGTTATTGCTCGATGCGCTCGCGAAGGAAAAGCGGGAGCAAGCACAGCAAGTCATCGAAGAGGTCTATCCGTATGATATCGCGCAAGTGTATGAAGAGTTGGGCGAAGACGATCAGGCACGACTCCTCGACTATCTCGATCACGAGCGATTGGCAGATGTCCTCGAGGAGCTCGAAGGGGAGCAACGTCTCGCCGTCTTACGTCGTTTGGACGTCGAGCGTGCCGGGCACGTCCTCGATTTAATGGAAAACGATGACGTCGCGGATTTACTTGAGGAACTGGGACCGGAAGAGACCGACCGTTTGCTTGGTAGCATGCGGACGGACGAGGCTCTGATCGTCCGCAATCTCTTGACGTATCCACCGGAAACGGCCGGGCGCTTGATGACGAACCGGTTTATCTGGGTCGGCGAGGATTTCACGGTCGGTGAGACGGTCGAGAAAATGCGCGACTACATCGAATACTCGGAGACGATCAACTATGTCTACGTCGTCAATCAACTCAGTGAACTCGTTGGGGTCATCTCATACCGGGATGTCATTCTAGCTGAAAACACGGAACGGATCAGTGACGTCATGGAGACGAAGGTGATCCGAGTCGCAGCAGAGACCGATCAAGAAGAGGTCGCGCAATTGTTCGAACGCTATGATCTCGTCTCGTTACCCGTCGTCGAGGGCGACATTCTCGTTGGATTGATCACGGTCGATGATGCGCTTGACGTCTTACGGGAAGAAGCGAACGAAGATATCGAGAAACTCTCGGCGTCCGGTAAATCGATTGATTTCGAGACGAAGCCGTGGATTGCTGCGACCCGTCGTTTACCGTGGCTCGTCTTGCTACTGTTCATCGGGCTCGTCTCCGGATCAATCATCAGTCAGTTCGAAGAGACTCTCTCAAAAGTCGTCGCGCTCGCCTTCTTCATGCCGATGATTGCCGGGATGACCGGAAATACCGGTACTCAATCGCTCGCGGTCGTCGTCCGCGGATTGATCACGCGTGAAGTCGATAAGCGGGTCGCGACTCGATTAATCCTGCGAGAACTCTGGGTTGGTTTAATCATTGGTATCATTTGTGGTATCTTGATCGCCGTCATCGCCTACGTCTGGCAAGGGAGTGCCGTCTTAGGACTTGTCGTCGGCAGTTCGCTCGTCATCACGTTGATCTTTGGGACACTTGCTGGAACAATCATTCCGCTCATCTTACATCGTCTAAAGATTGACCCGGCGATTGCATCCGGACCATTGATCACGACGTTGAACGATATCTTGTCGCTCCTCGTCTACTTCGGGATCGCAACGGCCTTCATTAGCCGCTTGATGTAAAAAAACCGAACCGATTCACTTTCGTCAAGAGGAAAGGAATCGGTTCGGTTTTTTCATGTGTGATCATTCGTCGTGCGAATCCAGATCGCGAGTGGACCAACGTCGTCAAAGCCGGCTTCAAGCGCCGTGATCAGGTGATCACCATACTCGTAACCGACGAGCGATTGACCGGGAAAATGTGCTGAACTCAAACGTGCGATATCATCCCATAAGCGTTCGTCGAGGTAATCGGAATTGACGTACGTCAGTCCGGTCGTCACTTGATTCGAGTAGGCGATGCAACTTGCTTGTTGCGCCTCCGAATAGAAGAATCGGACAGCGGGATGTTGCCATAACGTTGTGGGCAACTCCGGTGTTGCCTGGATAGCCTGGAAGCGAGCGAACTGATCGAGATCCGTCACGACGGACCAATCGACGGGAAGAGCACGGCGATCGAGTATGGCAGGGCGGGTCATCCATTCCGCTGTGAACAGATGACTGAGACCGGCACTCGAGAAATCATAGCTTGCCGTGCAGTCCTTGATACTGTAGACATCCGTGACACCAATTCGCTGATGGGGAAGCCGGACCATAAGTTCCGGATAATAGCTTGGTACGTTTCCTTGAGCGTGCCAGGTCGAATCAGTTTCTGTCACCCGGCAACCGGCTGACTCACAGACGAGGCGACACCAATCGAAATTATTTTGGATGGCGGCTTGGCGCATGGATCATTCCCCCTTATTCATCCTCCGGTTGTTTAATCAGGACATACGATAACGTGGCAATCAGTGTTAAGAACAGCCCGCAGCCAATCGTGATGTATGCCATCGTAAAGACCTTACCGAGCGTCGTCGTCGGAACGAACGTTGGATGCCCGACCGTACTTAGTGTCGTGATACAAAAGTAAAGTGCATCCACTATCGACAGGTTTTCTTCCGTGCTATAGAAGATTGTACCGGAAACGAGTGTCAACAGGCAGAGAATCAATAGACCACGAAAGTAAGATAAGTGAAAGGCGCGGCGCAATCCCTTGAATAAGCGTGAAAAAATCGTCAGTACAGAAATCATGGAATCTCTCCTTTAGGATCGTTGCGTCGAGTCCATCGTATCATGAATGAAATAATCGTTCTTTCCGGCATGTTTGACACGATACATCGCTTGGTCAGCATGCTGAATCAGCGTGTCGAGATCGACGCCATGATTGGGTGAGTAACTGAGTCCGATGCTCGTTCGGATTTCAATGGTTTCTTCAGCGAACCGGTAAGGGTTGTCTTGCAAGTACGTCAACAGGTCTGCGGCATAAGTATGGAGCGTAGCGACAGACGGATGACGATAGAGTAAGAAGAATTCGTCGCCACCGACACGGGCAGCGAATCCATTCTGTTCCGCATGGTGTTCTAGTAGGCGAGCGATATGAATCAAGAAGGCGTCACCGATTTGATGTCCATACGTATCGTTGATGGCTTTGAAACCATCGAGGTCGACGACGATGATCGCCGCGTGATCAAGTTCGAGTAACTCTTGCGCTGCACGTTCATAAAAGCTCCGGCGATTCGCAATCTTCGTCAACGGATCGTGGTAGGCGAAGAAACGAATCGTCTGCTCGGCCTCCTTGAAGGACTGGATATCACGAATCAACAGCATCCCGTGCAGTTCCTGTTCGATGAAGACGAAATCGGCATCCATGACGACGTAGCGTTCTTGCTGTTGTGCTGTCAAAATCTTCGTTTCGAATTCGTTGAACTTCCGCTGTGATAAAAAGTGCGTCATATAATGCAGCGACCAATCGGCTTGTTTTTTATCCGGCAAGTAGGTCGAAAACGTACATGCCGTTAAGTCATCGGTCTCAAACAGGCGATGAGCGGCTGGGTTGGCACTCTCGATTCGTCCATCCCGGTCGAGCAGCAGGATTGCCGAAGGATTCAAATTGTAGAGCGTCGCGAAACGCTTCTGATAGGACGCGAGATAATCGAATCGGCGCATTGCGATCGCCAGTGCTCCTGCCCAGAACAAACCGCCATACATATAGGCATACGGTGGCATGATGCCGTAGAACGACCAGTAGCCGAAGACGATATCCCACGCGAGAACGAGAATCGCGACACTGAGTAAGACATTGATAATGCCACGACGTGCATCTTTCAAGTGTGTCCGTGCGTACACGAGCAGACCGATGACAAGAAGGTGAAAGACGTTTCCGACCGTCATCGTCACTAAATATTGTGTGTTGAATTCAGGGTAAATGAACTGCCCGACCTGTGTGAATTGCTGACTGTTGATGACGTTCGTCTGGAAGACGTATGTCGTCAGCACGATGCCCATTGGCAGATAGAAAATCCATGGGTACAGTAAACGTGGCATTCGTTTCCACAAATTCGAGACGCGAAAGATGAAGTGGAGCGATGTACTGAAGACGATTAGACCCGCATTCCCGAACCAGTAGGTCACGAACGCCGGACTCGACTCGATTGGGGAGGCGTTTCGGAAAAATTCACCGAGGAACAACATCCCGTAAGCGAACGTGAATAAACTCAGCAGTCGGTGTTGCGGACGTGATGGGTTGCGTAAAAATATATCAATCGACATGTAGAACATGATGAAGGTCGGAATCAGATAGACGATCGTAAAAAGAAACAAGGATGGCATGGCGTTCCGCCCTTCTAGATAATTTTTAGGTAGATAGTCTCAGTATAGTGGGCGAAGATTGCTTAGGCGGATTGAAATTTCAAAAAAAGGGAAATCAGTCGAGATTTAATGTCAGTCGTCGTATTTTGGCGATCCCTTCGAGACCTGATGGATCATGATGTGTCTTATGGGCGACGAAATGTTCATCGGCTTCTGTCGTCCGGATCCGTAACGGACGTTCGTCACGGTGGACGACCTCGAAGATCACCTCAGCCAGGGCTTCTGCCGATTGGCGATCGGCATGTCGCGTCCGATACGTCTGCAAATAGGCCGTGATGATCGGTTTGAAGTCGTCTTCGTGTAAGCCGCCCGTCCGTTCAAGTTGATCGAGAACCGTTGCGGTAAAGTTCGTCTCGACGGCGGCTGGTTCAATCAGGGTGACGTCGATGTTGAAGTACGGTTTATAGTAGGTCGCAAGACTTTCGAACAGCCCTTCGATCGCGAACTTACTGGCACAATACAGTTCATTCATCGGTTGACCGACGAGACCACTGACGCTTGAAGTCGCGAGTAAGTGACTACCGTCCGGTGCTTGTTTGAGTAAGGGGAGACAAGCTTCGATCGTTCGGATGACACCGAAGACGTTCGTTTCGAAGAGTTGCTTGATTTCATAACTCGTTGCTTGACCGAGTGCGCGCAGCAAACCATGACCGGCATTACAGAACACGACGTCGAGATGATCGACTTCTTGTTCAATTTGACGAACGGCTGCTTTCACGCTTGTTTCATCCGTCACATCGAGCGGCAAGAAGGTAAGCGTCGGTAATGATACGGTCATTTCGTCTGGGCTCCGGACACCAGCGTAGACGAACCATCCGGCGTCTGCGAATCGCCGCGCCGTCGCAAGACCGATACCGGAAGAAGCACCCGTGATCAACATCGTTTGCATATCTATTCCTCCGTTCTGAAAGTAGTTGTCTTCTATTATTTACCCGAATTACTGTTGAACTATTTGCATTAAAATTGCATATTGTAATGAAAAAACTTAATATAAAGAAAAAAGGAGGCAGGAATCGATGGGGCAAATCGAACGGTTGCAACAGATGCGGGAATGGATCAAGACGAGTCCTGAAATTTCGCTCGATCAATTGATGCAGGAGTATCAGATTTCACGGGATACTGCACGTCGTGACGTCATCGCCCTCGAACAAGAAGGGGAGATCATTCGCGTTAAGAATGGATTAGTCCGTGCTGGTGGAACACTTGCATATGAGCAACGGACAGAGAAACCGGAAAAACGGCGGATCGGACAGCGTGCAGCGCGTCACGTCCAAGCGAACGATCGCTTATTGCTCGACGCTGCAACGACGGTATCTGAGATGGCACGAGCACTTCCGCCTTATCCACTACAAGTCATCACGAACTCACTCGACATCGCAGACTATGTCGGAGCTCGCACGGATATTGAGCTGTACGTCACGGGAGGACGTTTCGACCGGCATGCGCGCAGCTTGAGTGGGATCAAGACGGCAGACGACATCCTGAATTATCAAGTTGATTGTGTGTTTCTTGGAGCATGTGGATTGACGGAAGAAGGACTTTTTGCGGAACAACTCGAAGAAGCGGTCGTAAAGAAAGCGATGATTCGAAGTGCGACCCGTGTCATCGTCCTCGCAGACCATACGAAATTCAATAAGCGTTTTTTGCATAAGGTCTGTGACTGGGAGCAAATCGATGTGCTCGTTACGGATCAAGTACCAGACGCAACGTGGCAAGAACGACTAGATCATTATCATGTCGATCTCGACGTGACAGAGGAGGAAACAACATGAACCCGATTCAAACGACGCTCGTCGGATTCGGCTTTTCAGCGGTGACGTTCCACGTTCCGTTCTTACAGGCATTACCGGCATTTGAAGTGACGCAAGTCGTCTCGAGTCGACCGGAGCAGGTGGCACAACATTTCAGTAATGCGGCGGTCGTCGCGACACTTGCAGAAGCCTTGCAGGATGAGAACACGGAGCTCGTCATCATCACGACACCAACGGCACTGCATTTCGAAATGGCAAAACAAGCGATTGAAGCGAAAAAGCACGTCTTACTCGAAAAGCCGGCTGTCGTGACGATCGAAGAAGCACTAGCGCTGCAAACGTTAGCGAAACAACACGGGGTGCAGGTCGCCATCTATCAAAACCGTCGCTTCGACGGGGACTTCCTGACACTTGAACAATTGATGGAAATGAACGAGATCGGCGACTGGCAAGTCATCGAATCACGCTTTGATCGCTATCGTCCGGTCGTTCGGGAACGCTGGCGGGAACAAGCGGGAAGTGGCGCCGGCATCCTGTTTGATCTCGGCTCACACTTACTCGATCAATCACTTGCCTTGTTCGGAGAACCGGATGCACTCACGGGCGACGTCTACCTGCAACGTGACGGTGCTGTCGTTGATGATGGTTTCCATATCACGTTGCACTACGGGACGCGTCGTGTCATTCTCCGTTCGACGTCCTTCATTCAAGGACCAACACCACGTTTCGAGTTTCATGCGACGCGCGGCAGTTACATTAAATACGGAATGGACCCGCAAGAAGGACGGCTTGCGAAAGGTCATCCGGTGAACGAACAGCTCGGTGAAGATGAAGTAGATTCCTACGGTTACCTTCAAATCGCTGATCAGCCAGTCGAGCGTCTCGCGACACTTCCAGGCAGTTATGCGACGTTTTATGAACAGTTGGCGGAAGGACTTCGCAGGGGACGAGTACCTGTCGATTTACGCGACGCGGAAAAAACGATGCGTTTGATTGAAGCAGTACGTATCAGCAGTGATGAAGGACGACGCCTCTTACGAAAGGAATGGGATGCATGGAAGAATTGAAGGTGTTGCTAGCGGAAGAGGACGAACTCGTCTTGACGTCCTTGACGAATACGGAAGCGATCGGGATGGGACATGAATTGATCGGACGGGCGATGAAGGAGAACTTATCGATCGCCGTTGAAATCAAACGGAATGGACAGCGTTTATATTACGCGGCGCTCGACGGTACGGCACCGGATCAGGAAGAGTGGATCCGCCGGAAATCGAACGTCGTCTTGCGGCATGGCTATAGCTCGCTCTACATGCGTCGGTATAATGAAAGTAAACATCGCTCGTACCACTCGATGTATGCCGTTTCGCCAGCTGATTATGCCGATGCCGGTGGATCGTTCCCGATTCGGATCGAAGGAGTCGGTGTCGTCGGTACGATCACCGTTTCCGGTTTATCGCAGGAAGCGGATCATCGCCTCGCGACGGAAGCGTTGCGCTTACTTAAGAGACAACAGCTGGGGCAATAAGGTATTTATAAAACACAAGTGTTGATTCTCGTGCAAGACTTCGCTTTCCGCGGGCGGAAGGCGAGCCTCCTCGCCGCATTCGCGCCTACGGGGTCTCACCCATTCCGTTTTTCCCGCAGGAGTCTTCGTCTTGCACGTTCATCAACGGATCGTTCGACACGAAAAAACCGAAATGCTGAAGTAGATCCACTTCAGCATTTCGGTTTTTTTATGTTCTATTTGACAGATCATGAGAAACAGTCGGACTCACGTTGTTCACGCGACTCCTACAGGAAAAAGCGCAAGATATTGCGCTGTCAGAGACAAACAAGACCCGTGTCGGCTGTCACTGACAGCCGAGACTGGCTTGTGTCTCGCCTGAGGAAAGCGCGTGAACGAATCGTGAGGACAATCGTCACGATGCCATCGAATCAGATGAAGCGGACACGTCTTTGCGTGTGTTCCCGCGATAGACGAAGTAAAGCGCAGCAAGCATCGCAACTAGACCAAGCAGACGTTTTCCGTCGAGCGGCACGACGACGCCACCGAACGCACCGATGTGATCAATGACCATCCCTGCTGCGAGTTGACCGATGACGGTCGCGATACTAGCTGCCGTGACACCGATTTGCGGAACAGCAAGAATCGTCAGGAAGAGATAACTGACGCCGAATAGGACGGCACTGAGTTGCCAACGTGGTGCTTCAAGCAAGAGCAAGACGTTTCCTTGACCAAAGAATAGGATGGCGAGTGCGAGAATCAGCATTCCGGTAAAGAAAGTCAGGAACGTACTTTCCAGAGCCCCTGCCTTTTGACTGAAGGCACCGTTGATCGAAGACTGGGCACTCAGCATCACGCCGCCGAGTAATGTAAAACCGAGCAATAGAATATTCACGAGCGAACCTCCTTAAAAGATGAGAAATAGAGCGACGAGCATCAAAGCAGAAGCCGTCAGCTTGTCACGATTGATCGGACGTTTCGGACTACCGAGCCAGCCGTAATGTTCGATGACCATGCTGGCGATCATCTGTCCGATGATGACACTGATCATGGCGAGACCGACACCGACGAGCGGGATGCTGATGATCAGGATCGTCAAGTAGATGCTACCGAGCAGACCACCGAGCAAGGTCCATTTCGGTGCACGGAATGTATAGCCGAGTGAACCTTTTCCGAAGAAGAGGACGATCAGTCCGATGATGATCGTACCGGCGAAGAAATTATAAAAGCTACTTTCGAGTTTTCCGACGAAGTTCCCGAGTTCACCATAGATGGCTCCTTCGACACTTAAAGCGATACCCGCAAGTAACGCGAGTACGTAATACACGATTTTCAACAGAATTCATCCTTTCACGAATCTAAATATCGAGAAATGTCGATATGTAAGGCAAGGAGAACGGATCAAAGTTCTCCTTTGAGGTACGCTGCGAGCTCCTGGATTTTTTCTTCATTTCGCCGGTAATACGTCCATTTGCCGTGACGTTCGGATTCGAGCAATCCGACTTTTTGCAACATCGCAAGATATTGGGAGACGGTCGATTGAGATAAGTTCGCCTTCTCTTGGATATCTCCGACGCAGATGCCTCCCTTGTCCGACAGATTCGTCGCGAGATGGGCCGTCGGCTTATTGAAATGAGTCTCGGGATCCTTGAGCCAGCGTAAGATATCAAGACGTACCTCGTTCGATAATGCCTTGAATAGATCCACTTGATTTGTCATACGCTTAAACTAATCGATGATTCTCGATATGTCAATCCAAGACACTTAAGGTTGGACGAATGCATGCTTTAAAAGTCGATGTGTCACCTTAGTTGCCGTATACGGCTCAAAACCAAATCGTTCATAAAATGTACTGGCATCGTCCGTATAGAGCCAGAGCTCGGAATACGTCAACAGCGCTTCTGGAATGATTTTCTCAAGCAGTTGCGTACCGACACCGTGATGTCGCATTTCCGGTAAGACGTAGACATGACGAATCCGACCGACGTCGATCGCGTCGGTTTGTTTCATATAACCCCCGCACGCAATGACGTGACCGGAGAGCGACAAAACGACGAACATTGCTTCTCCGTCTTCTCGATACGTTTCATTTCGGCGTTCACGTAGCATCCGTTCGATGAAGGGATAGCCTTCCTGTGTACTCTTTGATAAGATTGGTAACCAGTTGAAGTCATCAAAATCGTTGACCCGTTCGATTGTCATCTCCATCTGTCATTCCTCCTTCTTCTCCCTTGGATATTCCTTTTTCGGGAGTGGGAAAAACACGAATCGAGAATCAATTCGAGCTTTTTTTAAATAGAGACTGGATTTTTAAAAGCCGTTTTGCGTATAATGAGAAGTAATGGATTGAACGCAAATGAAAGGAAGTGGCCGTCACAATGAGCCTCAGCCGTTTAAGTAAAGAAGAGATTACTGATCTTTCGCTGATCGAATTCGTCAACGAAATGTTGCAAGAAGCTGGCGAACAGCCAATCACGTTCGATGACATCACGTCAGAAATCGAAAAGTACCATACGTTTACAGATGAAGAAGACAAGTTCGAGAAACTTGCTCAACTCTATACAGACATGAACATCGACGGAAACTTCGTCAACGTCGGAGCAAACCGTTGGTCACTCCGCGCTTGGTATCCGTTCGATAAGTCGGATGAGGATCTCGTCATCGAAGCGCGTCAACGTGGAGAACTCGATGAGTTTGAAGAAGAGTTCAACTATGATGCAGAAGAAGATGAGTTCGAAACGATTGAAGACGATCTTGATACATTCGCGAAGACAGCGGACTATGATTCAGCTGACGACAGCGAAGACGATGATACGTTCAAAAAAGTCGCAGCCATCGATGATCTCGATGATGATCTCGACGAAGAAGACTTAGAAGACTTCGAAGAAGAAGAGGAAGTCTAAGCACGATCAACCACAACTGTACAGCTGCTATTTCCCTATAGAAATGGCAGTTTTTTCGTTGACGGCTGACGAACGAGCACGGAAATTTTTCTTTGAAAAATTAGGCTTGACGAAGTTTTCCGAATGACGTAAGTTAGTCATGGGCTTCTTTAAGCAACGTGCTTATTTCAGCAAAAGTGTCTCCTATTCCAATGGGGGCACTTTTGCTTTTTTGTTTTTACCACCTCTGTATTGTTGAGATGTGAATTAGAGAAGGGAGCAATATTTAACATGACAAAGTATATTTTCGTAACAGGTGGCGTCGTATCGTCACTCGGTAAAGGGATCACCGCTGCATCGCTCGCTCGTCTCTTGAAAAACCGTGGCCTCAATGTCACGATCCAAAAATTCGATCCGTACATCAACATCGACCCAGGTACGATGAGTCCGTATCAACACGGAGAAGTGTTCGTCACGGATGATGGCGCGGAGACAGACCTTGACCTTGGTCACTACGAGCGTTTCATCGACATCAACTTGAGCCAGAACGCGAACGTCACGTCTGGACGTATCTACTCGACGATCCTCAAGAAGGAACGCCGTGGCGACTACAACGGTGGAACGGTCCAAGTCATTCCGCACATCACGAACGAAATCAAGGATCGCGTCTTCCGTGCTGGAAAAGAAACGGGCGCTGACGTCGTCATCACAGAGATTGGTGGAACAGTAGGGGATATCGAATCGCTTCCGTTCATCGAAGCCATTCGTCAGGTGAAAAACGATATCGGGAAAGAAAACGTCATGTACGTTCACTGTACGCTCGTTCCGTATCTTGCAGCAGCAGGTGAGCTCAAGACGAAACCGACACAACACAGTGTCAAAGAACTCCGTAGCTACGGTATTCAACCAGATATCATCGTCTTACGTGCGGAGCACCCAGTCCCACAAGAGATGAAAGATAAAATTGCTCTCTTCTGCGACACACGTCCGGAAGCAGTCATCGAAGCACAAGATGCATCGACACTCTATGAAGTACCACTCAACTTGCAACGCCAAGGTATGGACCAACTCGTCTGTGACTACTTCAAGTTCGATACACCAGCTGCTGACATGACGGCTTGGAAACAACTCGTTCACACAGTGACGCACCTCGAGAAGACGACGAAGATCGCACTCGTCGGGAAATACGTCGAATTGCGTGATGCGTACATTTCGGTCGCAGAAGCATTAAAACACGCTGGATTCGCCTTCAACAGTGACATCGAAATCGACTGGATCAACGCAGAAGACGTGACACGCGAAAACGTCAACGAATTACTTGGTTCAGCAGACGGAATCCTCGTTCCTGGTGGATTCGGAGAACGCGGTATCGAAGGGAAAATCGAAGCGACACGTTTCGCACGTGAGAACAACGTACCGTTCTTCGGTATCTGTCTCGGGATGCAACTCGCGACAGTCGAATTCGCACGTAACGTCCTCAACCTTGAAGGCGCACACTCAGCGGAAATCGACCCAGCGACACCATACCCGATCATCGACTTGTTGCCAGAACAAAAAGACATCGAGGACCTCGGTGGTACACTCCGTCTCGGACTCTACCCATGTAAACTCGAAGATGGAACGAAAGCACGTGCCGCGTACTCAAGCGAGCTCGTCTACGAACGTCACCGTCACCGTTATGAGTTCGGCAACGAATTCCGCGAGCAGTTCGAAGCAAACGGCATGGTCTTCTCAGGTACGAGCCCAGACGGTCGTCTCGTTGAGATCATCGAAATTCCAGAACACAAATGGTTCGTCGCGTGTCAATTCCACCCAGAATTGATCTCGCGTCCAGAACGTCCACAAGCACTTTTCCATGACTTCATCCAAGCTTCACTTGGTGAATAAGTCATGTTCAAATAGACCTGTCTTCTTCAAGAAGACGGGTTTATTTTCATTTATTCCTATCGTCAAAATACATATCTGCTATAATGGTAGCGGATTCATTCCTACAAATTTTAGGTAGAGGGGGGAATATCATTGATTCCGAAGTATAAACATGTCGCTGAACAAATCGAGATCGAGATCAATGAGCACGTCTATCAACATACGAACAAACTGTTGACGGAAGACGAATACGCCCAAAAATTCGATGTCAGCCGGAACACGATCCGGAAGGCGATCGAGATTCTTGTCAATAAAGGATACGTTTACCAAGTGCAAGGGAGCGGTGTCTTCGTCCGCGATCATTATAAGAGCGATTACGTGAATCTCGAAAAGCTACAAGGATTGACGAGCGACTTCAGTGGACGGAAGGTCGAGACGCGCGTTCTCGCTTTCGAACAGACGAAGGCAGACGAAGAAGTCGCGGAACGCATGAAATGTCCGGTCGGTACACCGGTCTATTACGTCAAACGACTGCGTCTCGTCGATGATCACCCGTTTTCGATCGAAGCGTCTTATTTCCGAAAAAATCTCGTCATGTATCTCGATGAGAACATCGTTCAAAAATCGATCTATACGTATTTACGCAACGATCAAAATCTATCGATCGGATTTGCGGATCGCGTCATCTATGCAGATTACTTGAATAGCAGTGACGCCGAGTTGCTTGGATTAAAAGAGAACGATCCATCCTTACTCGTCGATAATACGGTCTATTTGACGAATGGGAAAATCTTCGACGTCTCGCGGGCGACGCATCATTTTCGCCACGTGAAGATGCTGAAAGTCTCGAATATTAAATAAGAAGGAAACACACGAAGCGAATTTCGTGTGTTTTTTTATTTAAATTTTTTAAAAAGAAAGGGTTTACACGTTATGAAAGCGCATGCTATTATCGAACTGTAGAATTTGTACCTATGAATTTGAGTTATCCATACAACAAAGGAGAGACAGCATGACTTCTGAAACGATTGAAATTACCCCGGAAGATATTTTTGGATTGATCGCCTTGTCGGGCGACGCCAAAGCAAGCTACCACCAAGCGATGTTACTGATGCAAGAAGGTAAAGTCGAAGAGGCACAAGCTGCCGTTACAGAAGGTGACGCGACACTCAAGGATGCCCATAGCATTCAGACGAAATTCGTCACACTCGAAGCACAAGGCAAGACAGCGACGGTTGGCGTCCTGATGGTACACGCGCAGGATCACCTCATGAACACGATCCTCGTCAAGGAAATGCTCGGATATATGATGAACATGCAAAACGAAATCAACCAATTGAAGGGAATGGATCAATAATGATGAAAATCGGACTCTTTTGTGCGGCAGGTATGTCGACGAGTATGTTAGTAGAAAAAATGAAAGCGGTTGCCTCGGAGCGCGGCTTAGAAGCGGACATCGCAGCATACCCGGAATCAGAGATGGAAACGTACGTCAATGAGCTTGACGTCGCTCTCCTCGGACCACAGGTGAAATACCTTCTTTCAAAAGGAAAACAGATCTGTGAACCAAAAGGTGTGCCGATCGATGTCATCAACACGATCGATTACGGCATGATGAACGGAACGAAAGTACTCGACCAAGCAATCAAACTCGCAAACAAATAAGAGGTGAAGACGATGAAAATGCCAAAAGATTTTCTATTCGGCGCTGCTTCTGCTTCTTATCAAGTAGAGGGTGCTTGGAACGTAGACGGAAAAGGCGTCTCGAACTGGGATGTCTTCTCGAAGATTCCTGGAAAGACGTTTGAAGCGACGAACGGGGATGTCGCAATCGATCATTACCACCGTTACAAAGAAGATATCGGTCTGATGGCAGAGATGGGTCTTGAATCGTATCGCTTCTCGATCTCATGGCCACGCATCTTCCCGAACGGCACAGGTGAAGCGAATGAAAAAGGACTTGAGTTCTATAACAACGTGATCGATGAGTGCCTTAAGCACGGGATCGTCCCGTTCGTGACACTCTATCACTGGGATTTACCACAAGTCCTTGAAGAACAAGGCGGCTGGCGTAGTCCTGAAACAGCAGATGCCTTCGTGCGTTTTGCGAAGACTTGTTTCGAAGCGTTCGGCGATCGTGTCCGCAACTGGATTACCTTCAACGAGACGGTCATTTTCTGTTCGCTCGGCTACTTGACGGGCGCACACCCACCCGGCATCACAGGCGATGCAAAAGCGTATTTCCAAACGACGCACAACGTCTTCGTCGCTCACGCTCGCGCAGTCGAAGCGTTCAAGGAAGCGGGATATGAAGGAGAAATCGGGATCACCCACGTCTTCAACCCGGCATTCAGCATCGATGAAGCGCCAGAGAACAAACAGGCCGAAGTACATGCGAATGAATACGCGACACACTGGTTCTATGATCCGATTTTAAAGGGTGAGTACCCAGCATATGTCGTGAAGGATTTAGAAAAGCAGGGCTTGTTACCGGAATGGACAGAAGAAGAGCTCGATCTCTTGAAACGGACAGCACCGCTGAACGACTTCATCGGACTGAACTACTATTGTCCACAACGTGTCATGAAGAATGATTCGGCGCTCGTCATGGCAGGTGGTCGCGAAAACTCAACCGGACGTCCTGGGAACCCGTCGTTCGATGGCGTCTACAAGACAGTCTTGATGGACGATAAAGTCTACACGAAGTGGGGCTGGGAAATCGCACCGGATGCTTTCCTGGAAGGAATGCGGATGCTCCAAGCACGATACGGCGATATCAAAATCTACATCACGGAGAACGGTCTCGGTGACGAGGATCCGATCGTCGGCGAAGAAATCATGGATACACCACGAATCGAGTACATCGAAAGTCATCTTCGCGCCGTCAAGCGTGCTGTCGAAGAGGGCATCAATGTCTCTGGTTATTATGCATGGTCCGTCATCGATCTACTCAGCTGGTTGAACGGATATAAAAAGCAGTACGGATTCATCTATGTCGATCATGCGAATGGTCTGGCACGGAAGAAGAAACAGTCGTTCCATTGGTACCAGGAAATCATCGCGACACGTGCTGCTGAACTATAAGGAGGAGTCGGAATGAACCGATTAGAAACCGTATTTGAAAAAGTCACTCCTGCCTTCGCACGATTCGCGAACGCCAAGCCTGTCCTTGCGATCAAGGACGGCTTCATCTTAACGATGCCGATGACAATCATCGGCTCGTTATTCCTACTGATTCTCGCGTTACCAATCCCAGGCTGGGAGAAGTTCATGACGGGCCTATTCGGTGCCGACTGGACATTACCGCTGACGCAGGTCGTCGGTGCGACGTTTGATATCCTCGCATTGATTGGTGTCTTCGGTATTGCCTACTCCTATGTAAAAAACGAGAAGATCGAAGGGGTTCCAGCCGGGATTCTCGGAATCATCGCTTTCTTGATCATCACACAATCATCCGTTCTGTCGAAGTCAGGGGAAGTCGTCACGGGTGTCGTACCGAAAGTATGGACGGGCGGACAAGGGGTCCTTGCCTCGATCGTCGTCGGACTCGTCGTTGGTTTCATCTACTCGCAGTTCATCAAGCGGGGCATCCGAATTAAGATGCCAGACGGTGTACCGCCGGGCGTTTCAAACTCGTTCTCGGCACTCATTCCGGGACTCGCAATCATTACATTGTCTGTCGTCACGTTTGCTGTCTTCCAAGCATTCGCTGACCGGACGTTCACGGAAGTCGTCTACGACGTCTTGCAAGCACCGATTCAGAACTTGACGGATACGCTCGCAGGAGCAGTCCTGATCATGATCTTGATGTCTGTCATGTGGTGGTGCGGGATTCACGGCGCAGCGATCATCATGGGAATCATGGGACCGTTGCTGACAGCGAACGCTTTACAAAACCAAGCGATCATCGACTCCGGAAAAGAACTTGTCGTCGGTGACAACGCGAAGATCGTTACGATTCAGTTCCTCGATGTCTTTACGAAGCTCGGTGGAACAGGGATTACGGTCGGATTCATCATCGCGACATTGATCGTTGCTCGCTCGGCTCACTTGAAGCAACTCGGGAAGCTATCACTTGCGCCAAGTTTGTTCAACATCAACGAACCGGTCATCTTCGGGATGCCGATCGTCTTCAACCCGATCATGTTCGTTCCGTTCGTCATCGTACCAGCGATTGCATCCTTCATGGTCTACTTCTCGATCCTCTGGGGTTGGGTCGAACCATTTAATGCGCTTCAAGTACCATGGACGACACCACCCGTCATCTCTGGCTTCTTGATCAGCGGCTGGCAGGGTGCCTTGCTCCAGCTGGCGACGATTGCGATGTCGGTCGCAATCTATCTACCGTTCGTTCGGATGCAGGATCAGCTGTCTTACGGCGAAGAACTAAAAGCACAAGAAGAACATGCTTCGGCATGATCAAAAAAGGAAGCGCGAATGGCGCTTCCTTTTTGTATAACGGTCATTGACGGTTTCGCTTTGATTCAATGAAGATCGTAAACTTAGTCAGACGCAGACACGTATCCAGTGAGTTTTATATTATAGAAGAAAAACGTCAATCCCACTCTTCCGTCATCTCTTGGAGTTGCGTCAAGATATGCGTCAAGAGGAACGCACAAAGGGCAAGACTCGGTAGTCCGTGGCGTGAACCGTCCTCTGCCGGAAGCAATCCTTTATTGAACTTCAATGCAAGCGGAGCAATCGAACGCTCGAGCGTCTCCGTCACGTCACTGAGTGTGACGATCGCATAAGGCGTATGCCATGCATCGTAACGGGCAAGAGAAGCGAGGAGATCCGAACGTTCCGTATCCGGCGTGAAGATCAAGATACGATCGACAGCGTGCAGGGTCTTTCGATCCTTGATCTTCGTAACGCGTTTCATCTGGTCTGGTCCTTCTGAGAGCATCGGATAGAGTCCTTCACATTCGCCGTAGGCGTCGACGTAGACCGTGCCTTCCCCGACGAGCGCTTGTGCGAGTAGACGGACGACATCGAATAGTTCGTCTTCCTGTTTTGCGAGCGTTTGCAATTTTCCGTTGAATTGTGTAGCTAAGATTTTCATCATTTTTCTTCATCCTTTCTATGTTTCTCTCAAGGACAGTATAAAGCAAGTTTTGCTTTAGTGTAGAATGGAAATAACTAGAGGGGGAGTGGCAGAGATGAAAGGCAGATTGTTGATCGTCGAGGATGAGCCGGGAATCCGGAATTTGCTTGCGCAATTGTTCCGGGCAGAAGGGTATGAAACGGACGTCGCCGTCGATGGAGAGGAAGCGATCGTCTACTTACAGGAAAAAGCGTACGATCTATTGTTGATGGATGTCAACATGCCGGGGCGGACTGGGATCGAAGTGTTGCGTCATCAGGACCGGATTGGACGACGCGTCCGGACGATTTTAATGACGGCACTCGGTGAAAAAGAAGCGATGGAAGAAGCGAAACGATTAGGGGTTGTCGCCTTCTTCGGAAAGCCATTTGACATCTTTGAATTAAAAAAAGAAGTGACTGTGCAAATTTCTCACGATGTAAGCGGTTAATCTTTCACGTCGCCGTCACAAACCAAAAAACCGAGCGAAATGCTGTACGTTCCGATGAATCAGTATGTTATAATCAGTCTGAAATTGCACGAGTTCGTGTAAGCAGCGATCAAAACAGAGGAGGATGTCATTATGCCATTAGTATCTATGACAGACATGTTAAACAAAGCTCTCGAAGGTAAGTATGCAGTAGGTCAATTCAACATCAACAACCTCGAGTGGACACAAGCGATTCTCGGTGCGGCTCAAGAAGAGCAGTCACCAGTCATCCTTGGAGTATCTGAAGGTGCAGCACGCCACATGGGCGGATTCTACACTGTCGTGAAAATGGTTGAAGGTCTTGTACACGACATGAAAATCACAGTTCCAGTTGCAATCCACCTCGACCACGGTTCGAGCGTTGAGAAATGTAAAGAAGCGATCGACGCTGGATTTACATCTGTCATGATCGATGATTCGCACAGCCCGATCGACACAAACATCGAAACAACAAAAGCAGTTGTTGAATACGCTCACTCTAAAGGCGTTTCAGTAGAAGCGGAAGTTGGCACAGTTGGCGGACAAGAAGACGACGTCATCGGTGATGTCATGTACGCGAAACTTGACGAGTGTGTACGCATCGTCAAAGAAACTGGAATCGACACGCTTGCTCCTGCACTCGGTTCTGTTCACGGACCATACAAAGGTGAACCAAACCTCGGATTCAAAGAGATGGAAGAAATCCGTGATGCGACAAACCTCCCACTCGTTCTTCACGGTGGAACTGGAATTCCGACACACGATATCGAAAAAGCGATCTCACTCGGAACTTCAAAAATCAACGTTAACACAGAGAACCAAATCTCATTCGCGAAAGTCGTTCGTGAAGTGTTAGCTGAGAAACCAGAAGCATATGACCCACGCGTATTCATCGCACCAGGTCGTGAAGCAATCAAACAAACTGTCATCGGTAAGATGCGTGAGTTCGGTTCAAGCAACAAAGCTTAATCGACTCCTCTTTAAAGTGCGGTAGACTTCGGTCTACCGTGCTTTTTTCATATCATGTGAACATATATTCAATGGAAAACAGTAGGACTTCTCGTGAAAAAAACCTATAATAGAGTCGTAAGCGATTTCAAGGGATGAAAGGGGAACGAGAAAGATGAGATTTTTCATTGACACAGCAAACGTAGAAGACATCAAGAAAGCACATAAAATGGGGATTTTAGATGGTGTCACGACGAATCCGTCGCTCGTCGCTAAGGAAGGCGTCGATTTCCATACACGACTTCGTGAAATCTGTGAAATCGTCGGGGACGTCTCTGTTAGCGCTGAAGTCATCGCGCTCGATGCAGAAGGAATGATTCGTGAAGGGAAGGAACTTGCCCAAATTGCACCGAACATTACGGTTAAGGTTCCAATGACTCCGGCAGGACTCGAAGCAGTCGCAGCCCTTTCAAAAGAGAAGATCACGACGAACGTCACATTGATCTTCAATCCGAACCAAGCGTTACTCGCAGCCCGTGCTGGTGCGACATACGTATCACCATTCCTCGGTCGTCTAGATGACATCGGCCAAGATGGAATGGGGCTCGTCGAGACGATTGCTCAAATTTTCGTCGTACATGATATTCCGACACAGATCATCGCGGCATCGGTCCGGAACCCGGTTCACGTCACGAACGCTGCTCTTGCGGGCGCAGACATCGCGACGATTCCGTTCTCGGTCATCGAGTCACTCACACACCACCCACTCACGACGCAAGGGATCGAAAAGTTCCTCGCGGACTGGGAAAAAACGCAGCAATAATCGTAGCGAAGAGAAAGGTTGATGGAACGTGGACATTTTGCATATCGTAGGGCAACAACGCCTAGAAGGAACCGTATCAATCAGTGGTTCGAAGCAAAGCGCCATCCCGTGTCTTGCTGCAGCCCTCCTGACGGATCAAACGGTCGTTCTTGAAGGCGTGCCGGAGATTGGCGACGTCGCGACGATGATCGAGATTTTGGAGACGCTCGGCGCGGTCGTGACACGTCAAGGCGATATGGTGACGATTGATCCAAGCCGGGTCGAATCGATGCCGTTGACTGGTGCGGAGACGCGCAAGTTACGCGGATCGATCTACCTCATGAGCGTTCTGGCAGCCAGATTCAAACAAGGAGTCGTCGGTCTTCCTGGAGGTTATGCCATCGGACCACGACCGATCGATTTACACATCAAAGCACTAGAGCGTCTAGGTGTTTCTGTACGTAACGAGCAAGGCGTCCATTACATGCGCGTCGATCGTCTCGTCGGTAACCGAATTTACCTCGATCTCCCGTCTTTCGGAGCGACGATCAGTGCCTTACTCGTCGCTGTCTTCGCTGAAGGAACGACTGTCATCGAAAACGCCGCCTACGACCCGGAAGTCATCGACGTCAGTACGATGTTGACGAACATGGGGGCAAGCGTCAAAGGGGCAGGAACGGACGAGATTCGAATCAAGGGCGTATCGCAACTAAGTGGTTGCCGGCATACCTTGATTCCGGACCGAATGGAGGCAGGAACGTTCTTGACGATGGGGGCGGCACTTGGACGCGTCACCGTCGATAACGTCATTCCGCTTCATCTCGAGAGCGTCATCCAAAAACTCGAGCGGTACGGTGCGTTGATCGAAGCAACGGATGATTCCGTCACGGCGACGTTTCAGGAGACGAAGCCGGTCGATATTCGTGTCTTCCACTACGGTGGATTCCCGAGCGACTTACAGCCTGTCATCTCGGCAGCGTTGCTGCAAGCAAAAGGAGCGAGTATCGTCGTCGATAAGTTGTATCCGCAGCGTTTCCGGCATGTGCAGGAGTTACGACGCTTGAATGCTCGAATCACGCATGAAGACGCCTCAATCATCATTCGTGGTGGCGAATCCTTACTTGGTACGGAAATCGAGGCACCGGACCCACGCGGTGGCGCAGCACTTGTCTTGGCGGGACTTCTCGCTTCAGGGGAGACGACGCTGCACCATGCAGAAGTGCTTGACCAGAGTTACGAACGATTTGATCAGAAGTTGAAGGAACTTGGCGCCCTCGTATGGCGTGAAACGATTTGACCGATTTGTAACAAGGGAGAGGGGACATACACATGGAGAGAAGTCTATCAATGGAACTGGTACGCGTCACGGAGGCAGCAGCACTCGCCTCTGCACGCTGGATGGGAAAAGGATTGAAGAATGAAGCGGATGATGCGGCAACAAGCGCGATGCGTGATGTCTTCGATACGATTCCGATGAAAGGAACCGTCGTCATCGGGGAAGGCGAGATGGATGAAGCACCGATGCTTTACATTGGAGAAAAGCTAGGAAATGGGTATGGACCACGACTCGACGTCGCCGTCGATCCGCTGGAAGGAACGAACATCGTCGCAAAAGGAACATGGGGCGCACTTGCTGTTCTCGCGGTCGCGGATGCAGGAGATTTACTTCATGCACCGGACATGTACATGGATAAGATCGCAGTCGGCCCGGAAGCGGCAGGACACATCAGTCTGGATGCGACGATCGAAGAAAACATCGCAGCCGTAGCGAAGGCGAAGAACAAAGAAATCGAAGACGTCGTCGTCTCGATTCTGGATCGCGAACGTCATGAAGAAATCATTCAACGGATTCGGGCAACAGGGGCGCGGATTCGCTTGATCGGTGACGGTGACGTCGCTGCTGCGATCAACACGGCGTTCCCGCATACGGGGATTGATATCCTGCTCGGTTCAGGTGGTGCACCGGAAGGCGTTCTTGCTGCCGTTGCCTTGAAATGCCTCGGTGGTGAGCTCCAAGGACGCTTGTTACCAGCAGACGATGCCGAGGTCGAGCGTTGCAAGAAGATGGGCATTGAAGATCCATCGAAGATCCTTATGATGGATGATCTCGTTTCAGGAGACGATTGTATCTTTGCTGCGACAGGCGTCACGGACAGTGAGTTGATGAAAGGTGTCCAGTTCACGGCACAAGGCGGTCAGACACACTCTGTCGTCATGCGTGCAAAATCCGGAACGGTGCGTTTCGTCGAAGGTATTCACTCGTTCAAGAAGAAACCGAAGCTTGTCATTAAGTAAAACAGACTGACTCCTCAAAAAGGACGTCTGAATCCATACAAAAAGAGTTGGCGTTGCGGATAATTTCCGGAAGGCCAACTCTTTTTTGATGATGTTTAAAACTGATAACGTTCATATCCTCACTTTCCTCAGGCGGGAGGTAAGCCGCGACATCTCGCAACTTATGCGAAATGTCGGGTCTTACCTTACCCTGACGGAAACGTTGAACTCGTTTCCTTTTCCTGTAGGAGTTGAGGATGAACGTCATAAATATTGAAATAATGAACATTATAACTATCACCGCGGACGCTGGACTTCTCCTGCTTGTCTGGTGACGTACCGACGCGGTAGAAAACGCGTCGAAAAGATATACCAGGCATTGCCGAAGCCAGGCACGATGAACGTTTTCCCCTTCATATAGCCGCGGTAGGCGATGCGCGCAACCGTCGGAGCATCCATGACACCAGGTCGCAAGAACAAACGCGACTGTTCAAGGGTTGCTGCTGATTCGAAGCCGGTATGGGTCGCGCCTGGACAGACAACGCTGACTTGGATACCGTCTTGTGCGAGTTCTTCCGTCAATCCTTCCGAGAAATGAAGGACGTAGGCCTTTGTTGCGTAATAAACACTCAGCCATGGACCCCCTTCAAACGCAGCCGTTGATGCGAGATGGACGATGCGTCCTTTGATTCCCTGTGCTTTCATGCGAGAGGCATAAACCTTCGTCACGTGTGTTAATGCTTCGATATTCAAGGCAATCATCCGGGACTCGTCTTCGAACGAGGTCTCAAGGAAAGAACCAAAGACGCCAATCCCGGCGTTGTTGATGACGCAGTCGACCGGAATCTGTTCCGTTGCCCGAAATAGTGCAAGACGATGCGTCGGCTGCGTTAAGTCATACGGAAAGACGGTTGCCGTTCCCCCGAGTCGCTCGACATGGAACTTCGTTTCGAAGAGTGCTGTCGCATCGCGTCCGACGAGCAAGACGTGATCCCCTTGTCGTGCATGCAGATAAGCAAATTCACGACCAAGACCTCTTGAAGCACCTGTGATTAAGACATGCATCCGATTTCCTCCTCCTGTAATCGATTCGATGAAAAAAAGCGATCGAGCCAATGCTCAACCGCTTTGAGATGATGAATTATAGGTAAGATCCTGCGCCGACAAGGCGTGAACCCCAGTACCCTGATTTGAAGCTTGAGTATTTAACGCCACCTGTTTCTGAGTTGACCATGCTTGACTTGCTTGTTGCGATCCCAACGTGTTGAATGCCGCTACCGTGTGAGAAGAAGACAAGATCTCCTGGCTGTACTTTAGAAACGCTGACTTTCTTAGAAGAAGAATATTGTGAAGAAGACGTACGTGGTAATGTTTTACCAGCCGCTTTCTTGTAGACGTAGCTTGTGAAACCAGAGCAGTCGAATCCACGAGTCGTCGTTCCGCCCCATACATATGGTGTACCTTTATGTTTTGCTGCTTCGCTTAGGATTTTAGTCCGTTTAGAAGATGTGCTCGTTGTTTTTTTAGCGCTTGAAGATGATTTGTATGTCTTTGTGTATTGTGAGAAGACATAACGTGTTTTGCCGCCGTATGAGATTTTTGTCCAGCTGCCTGACTTGCCTTTATATGTAAAGACTTGACCAGCGTTGACTTTCCCGACGATGCTTGCTTTCGTAGAAGGTGCTGTCCGAACACGAAGACCGTTGTCCGTGATCTTGACTTTCGTGACTGTTGCTGCTTCAACTTTACCTGTACCCACTGATGTAAAACCTGAAACCACTAAGGCTGCTGTCGCGATCGATGCTAGAAAACGTTTCATGTTAAGAATTCCTCCGTTTAATGTAGTGTGTTGCGTCCGTAAGTTATATGATGAAATCATTAAGTGTTTGGTTAAGCAGTGAACCTTACAACTGTGTAAGAATTTCGTCTGCAGGAATATCTTAGCATGCGAACACTTGAAAACGTTTTTTCAGTTAGAAGACAAAACAGATGTTTTTGTAACATAACTGAAATAATATCCTTGAATATTACAAAGTAAGAAACGCAAAGGATTGTTGACGACGAATTCAAAAAAATATGATACCTTTAGTTCACGAATAAAATTACATACCTCCTGATGTATGTATGGAAGTATGCTGAATGCAGTTGAATTTATAAAGAATAGGTGAAGAACATGCCAACAACTGATAAAAAAGATAAACCAGAACGTTCCTATACACTGGCTCAATTGAGCCAACTGACATTAAAAGAACTTTATGAAATCGCAAAGACGAAAAATGTCCCACAATACCGGGAAGCCCGTAAACGCGAGTTGATGTTCAAGATTTTAAAAGCACAGGCTGAATCGACTGGTCTTTATTTCCTCGAAGGGGTACTCGAAGTCATCCCTGGCAATCCACAAATGCAAAACGATGGTGGCTTTGGCTTCCTTCGTCCTATCAATTATTCCCAATCCTCTGAAGATATTTATATCGCAGCATCTCAAATCCGACGCTTTAATCTACGTAATGGTGATGTCGTCACAGGTAAAGTCCGTCCACCGAAGGAAAACGAACGGTTCCAAGGGTTACTTAGCGTGGAAGCCGTTAACGGTGAAGCACCGGATACTGCCCGTAACCGTTTATTCTTCCCGGCACTGACACCAATTTATCCGGACCGATTGATGCGACTTGAGACAGAACCACGCCATCTATCCGTTCGTGTCATGGATATGATCGCACCGGTTGGATTTGGTCAACGTGGTTTGATCGTCGCACCGCCAAAAGCAGGGAAGACGTCACTCCTCAAAGAAATCGCAAACTCGATTCAGGAGAATCATCCGGATGTCGAACTAATCATTCTCTTGATTGATGAGCGACCTGAGGAAGTAACGGACATTGAGCGTTCGGTTCCAGGAGCAGACGTCGTCAGCTCGACGTTTGACGAAACACCGGACAACCACGTCCGAATTTCTGAACTGGTCCTCGAGCGGGCGATGCGGCTCGTCGAACACAAGAAGGATGTCGTCATCTTGATGGATTCGATCACGCGTCTAACACGGGCCTATAACTTAACGGTACCGCAAAGTGGTCGGACGCTCTCGGGCGGAATTGATCCGGCTGCGTTCCATAAGCCGAAACGGTTCTTTGGTGCAGCGCGAAACATCGAACACGGTGGTAGTTTGACGATTCTTGCGACAGCACTCGTCGAGACAGGATCGCGCATGGATGACGTCATCTATGAGGAATTCAAAGGAACCGGCAACATGGAACTGCATCTCGATCGTAAGTTGTCAGAGCGTCGAATCTTCCCAGCGATTGACATTCGGAAGTCCGGTACACGGAAGGAAGAACTGTTGCTTCCGAAAGAGCAGCTTGATGCGCTTTGGGCGATTCGCCGGACGATGAATGAGTCGAACGAGTTCGTCGATACGTTCCTGCGTAAGATTCGTGATACGAAAAATAATGAAGAATTTTTCGTCGTACTTGAGAAAGAACAGAAGAAGGCGGTCCGACGCGCGCCAGCTAAACCACGTACCGTCAAGAAGGAAACGACGACAGAAAAATAACTATTGCGACGCATAAAAAAATCGTTTAGTATAGGAAGGTAACTTACTCTGGCTCAGCAAATGAACCAGGGCGGAAGGAGAGAAATCAACCATGAAACAAGGAATTCACCCTAACTACAACAAAGTAGTATTTATGGATTCAACGACTGAGTACAAATTCTTAAGCGGTTCTACTCGTTCTTCGAACGAAACGATCACTTGGGAAGATGGTAACGAGTACCCACTCATCCGTGTGGATGTGTCTTCAGACTCGCACCCATTCTACACAGGTCGTCAAAAGTTCAACGCGGCAGATGGTCGTGTCGATCGCTTCAACAAAAAATACGGCCGCAAGTAATTACTTGTTGGTTCTTAAAAAAACAGCCTGCCTCCATTACGGAAGCAGGCTGTTTTTGTATAGACTGAATTGTGAACGATAAGTGAGATACGTCTTCAAGACGAACGAGAAGGCGATTCCGCCAGCAATCCCGATTAAATAGGGCATGACTTCCGGATGTGCCAAGACATAGTCCATGACTTTATGGAACGAGAGATGGCGGCCGACGAAGTAACCGGCACCTAAGAACACGCTGATCCAAATCAAGGCACCTGTATACGCATAACTCGCAAAAACGCGAAACGGCATTTTTGAGACGCCTGCAAAAAAGGCAGAGAGTTGGCGGAGACCAGGTATGTAGTAACCGATGATCAAGACCGATTTTCCGTAACGACGAAAACCGGCTTCAGCGGAAAGAATATGTTTTTCTGAGATACGCATTTTCGGTCCAACGCGGTGTAGTAGTGGCATACCGAGTTTTAATCCGAGTAAATAGCTGATCGTCATCCCGATGCAACTGCCGGCGTAAGCGGCGAGAATCGTACCGACGAGTGGTAGATTGCCTTGATGCATCCAAAATCCGGACAAAACGAGCAGGGTCTCATCAGGAACCGGCAATCCCACGATACCACCTGCGAGAAGGACGGAGAGACCAAGGGCACCATATTGGTGCAGGATGTCATGTAAGAGATGATGAATCGGGGACACCTTCTTTCGTGAGAATCTTCTTCTTCAGTGTACAGGAAATAGGGGGCAGTTGGAATGAAAGGACAAAAATTCTAGGGAAAGAAAAAATGAATTTTGATTTCCGGAAGTCAACCCTTTTTCTCGATACCGTTTCGGGCTATACTCGTTAAAGTGACTATTTTTAGAGGACGGTGTCGGACGATGATGCATGTAATAAATCAGTACGGCTGGATCGAAGTAATTTGTGGCAGTATGTTTTCCGGGAAATCGGAAGAGTTGATTCGTCGTGTCAGACGGGCGCAGTACGGCAAACTGCCCGTGCAAGTATTCAAGCCGGCAATCGACGACCGGTACCATGAAGAGCATGTTGTCTCTCACGTTGGCAACTCTGTCGTAGCGATTCCGATGGCGACGAGTCGTGATCTTTATGCGGCAGTAGCAGAAGAAACACAAATCGTCGGGATCGATGAAGTTCAATTCTTTGATGATGAGATCGTACAAGTCATCGAAGCACTCGCACAAGACGGAAAACGCGTCATTTGTGCAGGCCTTGATCAAGATTTCCGGGCAGAGCCATTTGGGAAAATGCCTGAATTACTGGCGCGCGCAGAATTCGTGACGAAACTACAAGCCATCTGTCTTTCGTGTGGGGATCCGGCTTCCCGGACACAACGTTTGATTGATGGGAAACCAGCCAACTATGATGATCCGATCATCCTAGTCGGAGCGTCGGAATCGTATGAGCCACGTTGCCGTCATTGCCATGAGGTACCTGGAAAACCGAAGCCGCTCCAATCGGTGCAGCACCAAGAAAATTAAAAAAAGACGTACCGATGATGGTCGTCCTTTGATGTAGCAGCTATTTGCTTCCATATGGAAACGAATAGCTGTTTTTTTGATTCAGCCTGTTTCTTGCGAAAACTGACACGATTGTTCGATAAAGCGAATCGTCTCACGAACAATCAAATCCTGATCATGATCGAGTGTCGCAACGTGATACGAGTTCAGTAAACAGTAGCTTCGTTTATCATTTGTTCCGATGTGCTGGTGCAGATAATCCGAGCTCGAAGGTGGAACGACGTGATCGGTCGCTGAGTAAAGAATCAATGTCGGTAGAAGGATCGATCCAAGGCGTCCTTTTGTTTCATCCATTAGGCGAACAAGTTCGAACGCACAACGGCTCGGAACAAGATCATAGATGATTTCAAAGGCTGCTCGCTTAATGTCCGGTGCGCCTTCCGGTAAATACTCTGGACCGTCCTCGAACGAAAGTGATTCATAGGATGGAACGGAGAGTGCGGCATTGATCGTAATGATGCCGGCAAACGGAATCCCGTCAGCGGCGAGCGACAGCGCAAGCGTCGCACCCATCGATTGACCGATGACGAAGACTTGATCGCATGTTTCTTGTAAACGTTCATAGCCGTCTTGCAGGCTTTGCTTCCAACATCGAGCAGTCGATTGTTCGAACTCGCGGACGTTCGTTCCATGTCCACGTAAGCGCGGGGCATAGACGGTAAAACCTTCAGCAGCGAATGCCTCACCGACGTCCCGGACACTTTGCGGAGTGGCGTTAAAACCATGACAGATTAGAATGCCGATCGATCCACCTTGAAAATAAAACGCTTCAGCACCAGTCAATACAGGATAGTTCATCATTACTATTTTTCCTCCATTCATGAAAAAAACTCGTCGACGTCACTGCTTGGACGCCCACGAGTTTTTCACCGTATCATCCAAAGCCGCGCTTTGCTGGTCGGAGCACCTTACAAATTGCAGGTTGCCGTGAAGTCATAGAGCCAGGTCTCTCGTTCACTCTTGATAAATATCATATTGGAATTGTCGGAATAATCATTGAAACGATGGTAGCACGACCAAAAATGACTTGTCAAATCTTTCTTGACGAATCGTGATCCGTTCATTAAGCTAATTCATAACTTGTAAATCCATCGATATGCGCCAAATGGATTATTTTTGCAAAGTTGGTTGACTTTTAAAGTTTCGACCCGTAATGTAAAAATTAGTTTTACGACATAAGCAACAACGCAACAACACACATACGAATTTCATACCGCAATACTTATCCAGAGAGGTGGAGGGACTGGCCCTACGAAACCTCGGCAACAGACTCATTATGAGCACTGTGCCAATTCCATCAGACAGATGTCTGAGAGATGAGTGGAGTGGATTCTGCCACTGTGCGGATCCAGGTCTCTTCTTGTTTCTCAAGAAGGGACCTTTTTTGTTGAATGAAGGGGGAAAACGGAATGATTGCATTTCATCAAGTCAAAAAAACGTACGTCACGAAAGATCAGACGATTGCAGCGCTCGACGGTGTCGACCTGACAATCGAGAAAGGCGAAATCTTTGGTGTCATCGGCTTTAGCGGTGCCGGGAAAAGTTCACTGCTCCGCTGTGTCAATCTGTTAGAACGACCGACGTCAGGAACGGTGACGGTCGATGGGGAAGATTTAACGCAACTGTCTCCGAAAAAATTACGCCAAGCAAAACAACGGATTGGAATGATCTTTCAGCACTTCAATCTATTGAATGCGAACACGGTCTTTACGAACGTTGCAAAACCACTCGTTCTCGCAGGCGTCAAGAAAGATGAGATTCGCCGTCGGGTGACGGAGTTGCTCGAATTCGTCGATCTCGCGGACAAGGCGGATCATTATCCAGATCAATTGTCGGGTGGGCAGAAACAGCGCGTTGGTATCGCCCGGGCACTCGCGACGCAACCTTCCGTCCTTTTATGTGACGAAGCGACGTCAGCACTTGATCCCCAGACGACACATCATATTCTTCAGTTATTAAAACGGATCAATGCAGAGTACGGGATCACGATTCTTTTGATTACCCACGAGATGGGCGTCATCCGGGAGATTTGCGATCGTGTAGCCGTCATCGAAGCTGGGAAGCTAATCGAGTCAGGAACGGTCTTTGATGTCTTTTCAAATCCGCAGACCGAGACGGCACGGAACTTTGTACGGTCCGTCATGCATGACGAGATTCCAGCGTCGATTCGTCAGTTGATCGAGTCGCGAAATGCGCATCCAATCTATAAGATTCACTTCCTTGGACATCACACCGGACAACCACTCTTGTCGCAAGTCGCAAAACGCTTCGACGTCGATGTCAATATCCTGCACGGTAGCATCACGGAGTTGCAGGAGACGCCGTTCGGCACATTACTCGTTGAACTGATCGGTGAGACGACAGAAGTGAAACGTGCCTTACACTACATCGATCAGGCACAGGTAACCGTTGAGGAGGTGCTCGCTGATGCTAGTTAACTACAGTGATATTTGGACAGCATTTTTGCAGACGATGACGATGGTATCCGTCTCACTCTTATTCTCGACCTTGATCGGCTTACCACTCGGTATCCTGCTTGTCGTCACGCGAAAAGGAGCGTTACTTGAAAATGTTCCGTTGTTCACGTTCTTCAACAGTATCGTCAATATTTTCCGCTCGATTCCGTTCATCATCTTACTCGTCGCGATCATCCCGTTGACGCGCTTGATCGTTCAGACATCGATCGGAACAGAAGCCGCAATCGTTCCGCTCGTCTTTTACGCTGCACCGTACATGGCGCGTCTGATCGAGAGTTCTTTACTCGAAGTCGATAAAGGCGTTCTTGAAGCAGCAGAAGCGATGGGCGCGACACCGTTTCAAACGATTTTCCGCTTCCTCCTACCGGAAGCACTCGGTTCACTCATCCTGAACTTAACGATCGCGACGGTCGGCTTGATCGGGGCATCGGCGATGGCAGGCGCCATCGGTGGTGGCGGTTTGGGTGACTTAGCAATTACTTACGGCTATCAACGGTTTGATACGAAAGTCATGATCATCACGGTCGGGATTCTCGTCATCTTAGTCCAAGGCTTACAGACGACAGGCAACATCGTCGCACGAAAAATCAGAAGACATTAATCAAGGGAGCGATTCAGCCATGAAAAAAGCAGTAGCAATTGGAGCAACACTCACGACGATTTTATTTGCCGGGTGCGCAGCATCAGGAGAAGACGAAAAGACGATCAAGCTCGGTGTCAGCGGTTCAGACACACAAGTTTGGGATTATGTCGCCAAAAAAGCAGAGAAGGAAGGCATCAAAATCGAGCTCGTCAAGTTCTCCGATTATGTCCAGCCGAACATGGCACTGGCTGAGGGCGAGATCGACGCCAATGCCTTCCAGACGATTTCCTACTTCAACGCTTTCAAAAAAGAACATAACTTGAAGCTATCGCCGATTGCGACGACTGTCATCGCACCGATGGGGATTTACTCGGATAAATACAAGGACGTCAAAGACATTCCAACTGGCGGAAAAATCGCTGTTCCGAACGAAGCGACGAACATGGGACGCGCCCTCTTGTTACTGCAAGAAGCAGGTCTGATCAAGCTACCGGACGACTTCGATGGTAACGGTTCGGTCGATAAGATCGTCGAGAATCCGAAGAAGCTGAAAATCGTTCCGATCGTCGCCGGACAAACGCCACGCGTCTTACCGGACGTCGCGGCGTCTATCATCAACAATGGCATCGCGGTTGACGCTGGCTTCAACCCGATCAAGGACTCGATCGTTCATGAGAACGAGACAGCAAAACCATACATCAACATCATCGCGACACGGACGGAAGACAAGAACAAAAAAGAACTGAAAAAAATCGCATCGCTGTATCAACAAAAAGATGTCGCGGCCTTCATCAAAAAAGAATACAAAGGCAGTACGATCCCGACGTTCGTTCCACTGAGCGACATCGGCGAATAATTTCAAAAGGAGAGTGGACAGTATGACGACACCAGTACGCACGACATGGGTAGAGACGATTGAACAGGATATCGAACAAAAACGGGAATCGTATCTTGAGACAAGTCACCGGATTCATGCAACGCCGGAAATCGGGAACGAGGAATTCTTTGCTTCGCGGCTCCATGCGGAGCGTCTAACGGCGGAAGGTTTTACAGTAGAACTCGGCGTCGCGGGGCATGATACCGCGTTCTTCGCGAAGAAATCGAGCGACCGACCAGGCGCAACGATTGCCTTTCTTGCTGAATACGATGCGTTGCCGAGTATTGGTCACGCGTGCGGTCATAATATCATCGGCACGACGAGCGTCGCAGCGGCGATCGCGCTCAGTAAAGTGCTCGATGAAGTCGGCGGGAGTGTCGTTGTCCTTGGAACACCAGCCGAGGAAGGTGGACCGAACGGCAGTGCGAAAGGCAGTTTCGTCAAACATCAGTTACTGGAAGGAATCGATGCAGCCTTGATGGTCCATCCGTCGGGACAAACACGGATCACGGGTTCTTCCCTTGCGGTCGATCCACTCGACTTTGCCTTTACGGGTCGTCCGGCGCACGCAGCGGCGTCACCGGAAGAAGGCATCAACGCCCTCGACGCTGTCATTCAACTCTTCAACGGAATCAATGCCTTACGTCAGCAGTTACCAGACGATGTCCGGATCCACGGGATCATCACGCATGGAGGCGATGCGCCGAACATCATCCCGGAATACGCAAAAGCACGTTTCTTCATCCGGGCAACGACACGGGAACGATTGAATGCCGTCACGGAAAAAGTCAAAGCCGTCGCCCAAGGCGCGGCACTCGCGACTGGGGCGACGCTCGATGTCATCGCCTTCCAAAATGAAGTCGATAACCTCGTCTTCAACCGGACGTTCGACCGTCTGTTCCAAGAAGAAGCAGAGGCGCTCGGCGAAATCGTTCACTTGGACGAACGACCGGGTCTTGGTTCAACGGACGCCGGTAACATCAGTCAAGTCATCCCGACGATCCATCCGTATATCAAGATTGGACCAGATGATCTCGTCGCCCATACGGAAGCATTCAAAGAAGCGGCCCGTTCAGAAGCTGGAGATGAAGCATTGATCACAGGAGCAAAAATCCTCGCCCGGACAGCGCTTCGCGTCCTCGCTGATGAACGGACGCGCGGGGCGATCGCTCAAGAATTCCACGATCGGAAGAACGGATATTTATAAGCGGAAAACGACGACTGGATGCACTGCTATCAAGTGCTCCGGTCGTTTTTGAGATGCGATCAATCACGAATTGGTGATGAGTGACAGAACTGGAGCGAAATCAAAAAAGAGACAAGACAGAAGCATTTGCGCTTTGTTTTCTTGAAAAAGATATGCTAGGCTAAAATTGTATAACTCAATAATCCAGTTCTTCGGGGTAGGGTGAAAATCCCAACCGGCGGTGATGCGATCAATCGATCGACGAGCCCGCGACCTGTGATGTACGCATCATGGCTGACTTGGTGAGATTCCAGGGCCGACGGTAAAGTCCGGATGGGAGAAGAACGAAACGACGCGATTCAAGCTGTTTTCTGAAAAAATGTTTTCAGGAGATAGTCTCTTTCTGCATGAAAAAATGCAGGAAGCGAACCGTGTATTTCGTGAACCCTTCTATACAGACGCCCCTTTTTCAAGGGGCGTCTTTTTTCATTTGAAAGGAGTGAACGCGATGTCACAGATGATGAGTTATGCCATGCAATTAGCACAAATGTTACACGGACAAACAAGTCCGAATCCAAGTGTCGGCTGTGTCATCGTCAAACAAGGACGCATCATCGGCTTCGGTGCACACCGGTTTGCCGGTGGGCCGCACGCAGAAGTCGAAGCCTTACGGATGGCAGGAGAAGCCGCCCGTGGTGCCGATCTCTACGTGACGCTCGAGCCATGCAACCATCACGGCAAGACGCCACCATGCACGGAAGCAATTCTACAAGCAGGAATCAAACGAGTCTTCGTTGCAACGGAAGACAAACATGCGATTGTCGCTGGTTCCGGAATCAAACGGCTACAGGACGCGGGAATCGAAGTCGATGTCGGCTTGTTACGGCATGAGGCAGAAGCCCTTTACACGGTATTCTGGAAGACGATCGAACGAAAACGTCCGACCGTGACCGTCAAAATCGCTCAGACGATGAACGGGATCGCGGCGACAGGTGAACAGCGCTGGATCACGTCAGAAGAAGCACGCGCGAACGGTCGTGCCCTGCGTGGACGCCACGATGCCATCCTCGTCGGAAGTGAGACGGTGCTCGTCGATGATCCGGCACTGACGTTACGCGCATCGTCAGGCATCGAGCCGATTCGAGTAATCGTTGATCGCCGGGGGCGGATTCCGGAGACGGCGCAAGTCTTCCGCGATGGTAAAAATCCAACCTACTGGCTGACGAGTGTTCCTCGGATTAGTCACGATCAGGTGACGGTCCTCGTTGGTGAATATGAGACGCCGGAAGCGATTTTGAAACGCTTATACGAACAAGACATCCGTAGTGTCTTGATTGAAGGCGGACCAACGATTCAAGCCGCTTTCCTTGAGGCAGATCTCGTTGACCGAATCGAAGTCTACCAAGCCCCATCGATTTTTGAAGGCGATGCGTGGAATGGTCAACACGATATCGAAGATCGTTTTCAAATCGACCAGGTTGAGACGGTCGGACCGGATCTCCATCTGACGTACATCCGAAAGGAGGAGACGACATGTTCACCGGATTGATTGAAGAAGTCGGAACCTTAAAACGAAAGATCCCGCGACCGAACGGGTTAGCGCTTGAAATTGAGGCGCACCGGGTACTCGAAGGAACGAAGATCGGTGATAGCATCGCCGTCGACGGGATTTGTTTGACGGTCACGTCGATGAGTCCAACCGGTTTCACGGCAGATGCCGTCCATGACACGATCCGTTCAACAGCACTCGGTACGTACCGAGTCGGAAGTCCCTTGCAACTTGAGCGGGCGATGCCGGCAGACGGTCGCTTCGGTGGACATTTCGTTAGTGGACATATCGACGGAACAGCCCGACTGATCAGTCGGCGACCGGATGGAGAAGCGATGGTCTATACGTTTGATGTCGGAGCGTGGCAAAAGTATTGTATTCCGAAAGGCTCGATCGCAATCAACGGCACGAGCCTGACGTTGCAACGCGTCACACCGGAAACGATCTCGATTTCATTGATTCCGCACTCCCGTCAAGTGACGACGTTTGATCGATTGGCAAGCGGTGCAGTCGTCAATATCGAGTGTGACATGATGGCGAAACATCTCTATCATTTCACGCAGCATGAGAAGCAGACGGACTGGGCAGCATTCTTAGGAGGCGACATGTAATGAACGGATTCGACTTGATTGAAGACGCAATAGAAGATTTGAAAAACGGACGACCGATCATCGTCTGTGATGACGAGGATCGTGAGAATGAAGGCGATCTCGTCATGCTCGCGGAACACGCGACACCGGAAAACATCAACTTCATGATTACACATGGAAAAGGACTCGTCTGTGTACCAGTCAGTCCGCGGATCGCACAGCGACTCGAACTTGCTCCGATGACAGCGAATAATACGGACCCGCATGGGACGGCATTCACGCTCAGCATCGATCATGAAGAGGCAAAGACCGGCATCAGTGCCGAGGAACGGTCGCTAACGATTCAGCGGATGCTGACGGATGGACCGGAACGTTTCAAACGACCGGGTCATATCTTCCCGTTGATCGCAAAAGAGGGTGGTGTCCGGGAGCGACGCGGACATACGGAAGCAGGTGTCGATCTTGCCCGTCTTGCCGGTAGCGATGAGATCGCCGTCATCTGTGAAATCATTAAAGAAGATGGCACGATGGCACGGGTCGACGATCTACTTCTCTATAAGGAAGAACACGATTTAAAACTGGTCACGATTGAAGCACTTGTCGCGTATCTCGAGCGTCCATTGACACGTGAAGCAGAAGTATTACTTCCAACGACGTTCGGAGCTTTCCGGATGATTGGCTATACGACGCAAGACGAGAAAGAACATGTCGCTGTCTTATCCGGCGAAGCGCAAGACGGGATGCTCGTCCGTCTACACTCGGAATGCCTGACAGGGGATGTCTTCGGTTCGAAGCGTTGCGATTGTGGACCACAACTCGATGCGGCACTCGAGCGGATCGAACGAGAAGGTGGAGCCGTCTTGTATTTACGTCAGGAAGGACGCGGCATCGGTCTAATGGCGAAGTTAAAAGCGTACGAGTTACAGGAACAAGGACTCGATACGGTCGAAGCGAACCATGCACTCGGTTATCCGACGGACATGCGTGACTACACGGTCGCAGCCAATATGTTGCGCGATCTCGGCGTGACGAAGATCCGCTTGATGACGAACAACCCGGACAAACAACGGGTGCTCGAGCAAGAGGGGATCGAAATCATCGAACGTGTACCCCATCAAGTACCAGCCGAGCCGGAAAATCAGCGTTACCTAAAAACAAAACAAACGAAACTCGGGCACTGGCTCGACATCCAAGGAGGACACACATCATGATCTACGAAGGTTTCTTAACAGGAGAAGGACTACGCGTCGCAATCGTCGCAGCACGTTTTAACGAATTGATCACTTCAAAACTCGTCGGAGGAGCAAACGACGCTTTCCGTCGTCACGGGGTCGCAGCGGATGCTGTCGATACAGCGTGGGTTCCGGGAGCATTCGAAATTCCGCTCGTCGCGGAAAAATTAGCGAAAAGCGGCAAGTATGACGCCGTCATCACACTCGGTGCCGTCATCCGTGGGGCGACGTCGCACTATGACTATGTCTGTAACGAGGTCGCGAAAGGTGTCGCAAGTGCCTCGCGCGACACAGGCGTACCGATCATCTTCGGTGTCCTGACGACGGATTCGATCGAGCAAGCAGTCGAACGTGCCGGTACGAAAGCCGGAAATAAAGGCTACGAAGCTGCGGTTTCTGCGATTGAGATGGCGAATCTTTTACGGACGATTTAATTGAATAGAGGCAGGGTGACGGTACATTCCGTCATCCTGTTTTTTTGCGGAAATCTCTTGAAGATTGAATCAAATTTCAAAAAAAGAATCGTTGATTTGAAATTTGAGGATTCAATTTTAAGTAGAACGGTAATGGTCTACTAAAGAAAGTTTGAAACATTTTCCAATGTTTTTCGTAAATCAGGGTAACGCGTATAAAGGAGGAAATGAATATGAAGAAAGCTAGGTGGGTAGCAGCCGGGATCGTTGCAGCATCGATTGGGCTTGCGGGATGTCAAGATGGACAAACAGATACAGGGAGTGGCAGTGGGTCTGGTTCGACGAAGTCGGGGGAACTCTCGAATACGGAATTACTGAATAAAGCGACAGCCGCTCAAAAAGATATTAAATCGTTCCATATGGAAGGGACAGTCAACTCAAAAGCAGGTGAGATGACAGTGGATCAAAAGGTATCCGCCGATATCATCCAGAAGCCGCTTACGATGCACCAGACGATGACAATGAAAAATCCACAGGACGGTAAAGACATGTCGATTGAGAGCTATATCGTCGACGATAAGATGTATATCTCGCAAAACGGACAATGGCTCGTTCAAGATGTCTCGGAACTAGGCGATATGGTTGAAGCAATGGAGTCATCGGCATCGACGGATCAAAATCTCAAGCTGTTGAAAAAGTATAAAGACAACTGGACAGCAAAAAAAGAGGGTGACGTCTATCAAATCGACGTCAAACTAAAGGGTGACGACCTCAAAGCTTTCATGAAGGATTCGCTCGAACAAACAGGACAGATGGCGCAGATGAAAGATGCGATGGATAGCATCGACTATAAGAAGATGAACTACAAGATGACGTATGACGCAAAAACGTTCTATCCGAAGTCTCTCGACATGGACATGGTATTTGCGATTGAAAAAGATACCGAGTTCAATATGAAAAACGCGTCGACGTTCTCGAAATTCAATGAGATTGACGAAATCAAATTACCAGCGGAAGCAAAAGATGCCCAACCGCTCACAGGTGCGACACAATAACGAACAACAAGCCCTTCACATCCAATCGGAAGTGAGGGGCTTGTCTCATTTAGACTTGAAATTGACGTAATACCTCTTTTAATGCTTCCGCCTGCTGTTGACTGACGGAAGTCTGTTCATGCACATCTCGGAACGCTTGAACGGAATGATTGATTTGCTCCGACATCGATTGAGTGCCTTGCGCCCCATCATTGACGGTGACCGCAACGTCATGGATGACACCGAGCATATTTGCTGTCAGTTCCTGAAGTTGACCAGCTTGAGCGGCAAAATGTTCTGCTGCATCACCAAATAATTGCGCATCATCACGGTATTGAATCGAGGCATCTTCGAATAAATCATAGTCTTTGACGACCTTTGTATCGATGAAAGAGAGCATCTCACCGGACGCGGCATTCAAGTGTTCGACGGAATCGATGACGGAGAGTGAGACGTCTTGAATTTGTTCAACGGTATCTCGACTGCTCTCGGCGAGTTTTCGAATCTCATCGGCGACGACGGCGAAGCCTCGACCGACTTCTCCGGCACGTGCTGCTTCAATCGAAGCGTTAAGGGATAATAAATTCGTTTGCGCCGCAATTGAAAGGATCGCGTCAGACAAAACGGAAATTTCCTTAACGGCTTTCGCCCGTGCCATCGCATCTTCCAGTTTATTTTTTGTTTCGAAGAGAATTTGAGTGGCGGTCTGTTTCGCTTCTGTGGCGACAACTTGAAGCGATTCAGCACGACCGCCGACTTCTTGAGCGCGTTTTCCGTTCGCTTCTGCGCCGGAGACGATGTCATGAATCGTCGCTTCCATATCGACGGCAGACGAGTTCATCTCTTCAGCTGAAGCGGCTGTCTCTTGCATACCCGCCGATAAGTTTTCAATCGTATGCGAAGTCGACGCCATATCTTGATCGAGTTCGCTGATTCGACCAGAGACATGACGAGAGGTCGACACGACGTGTGTTGCCGTATCATCGACTTGGACAATAATTGTTCGTAAGTGAGCGATGAATTGATTCATCGACTTGGCGATTTGTCCAATTTCGTCCTCTCGTACGACGTCGAGTTGCGCCGTCAAGTCACCACCTTGTGTTGCGAGTTCATGCGTTTTCGCCTGCAGTTGACGGAGTGGACCGAAGATTGAGCGTAAAATCAAGACGGTGAAGATGACACCGAGCAATCCGACGACACCGATGATCGTGAACAGCATAAGGTGCGCCGTATTAGCGGCGCTGGTGATAGCGTCACCATTTTTACCAGCTTGTTGATTATTGTATTTCACGATTTTCGTCAATTGATCCGAAACAGCGAAGTATGAATCACGACTCTCACCTTCATAATAGGTGACCGCTTCTTTTTGAGTTTCTGGTGTACTGAGGGCGAGAAGACGATCAGTCGTCTCATTGAAAGTTTGCCATTTTTTTGTGAGATCATTGTACAGTGCGCGATCGCTTTCTAAATAAATCGTTTTTTCGTATTTCGCGAGATTCGCATCAACGGTCGCTAAACCGTCTTTGACACGCTTATCATAACCGGCTTTGATTTCTGGATCATTTTCTTGAATGTGTAGTAATTCGACACGTCGTAAATCAGATAGAGCAGTATTCGTTTCATGAGATAAGTTCAGACCGGGAATCCAGGACGAGGTGATCGTTTGACTCTCTTGGTCAACACGATTGAGAGAAGATGCGCCGTATAACCCGACACCGATCAAGCTAAGCAAAAGGATGGAGGACAATAAGATAAGCTTCGTTTTAATCTTCATATGATTCGCTCCTTTTTTTGCAAGATGAACTATTCATTTTCTTGATTATACCGTCACAAGTAAAAAATTTACTTATTATAGAAAAAATTAAAATGTAGAATAGTTTTATGAAAAAATAGTTTGACAATTATCAGTAAATTCTGAAAAAATGGTAAGGAACTATAGATTACATAGGGGGAGGTAAAACGAATGGGAAATTCATTTAGTGACTGGATTGGTAAGGTGTCCAATTTTGTTTGGGGACCACCGTTACTCATTCTGTTGGTCGGTACGGGGATTTACTTGACGATTCGCTTAGGATTCATTCAAATTACCAAACTGCCGTATGCGCTGAAGCTTGCGTTTTCAAAGCATCAGGACGATAAGTCAGAAGGTGACATCAGTCACTTTCAAGCGTTGATGACGGCACTGGCTGCGACCGTCGGTACGGGGAATATCGTCGGTGTCGCAACCGCTGTCGTCCTCGGGGGACCAGGTGCGATCGTCTGGATGTGGTTGTCCGGTCTGTTCGGGATGGCAACGAAGTACGCGGAAGCGATTCTTGCCGTCAAATATCGCGTCGTCGATGAAAAAGGACAGATGGCAGGAGGACCGATGTATTACCTTGAGCGTGGACTGAAGCAGAAATGGCTCGGTGTCTTGTTTGCTGCATTCGCTTCGATCGCTGCGTTTGGTATTGGAAACGGGGTCCAGACAAACTCGGTCGCCCTCGCGATGAAATCGACGTTCGATGTGCCACTTTACGTGACGGGGATCGCGTTGATGGTATTGACGGGTGTCGTCATTCTTGGTGGGGTCAAATCGATTGGAAAGGTCGTCAGTCTATTCGTTCCGTTCATGATTTTCTTCTATGTCGGAAGTGGCTTTCTGATTCTCGTCATGAACTATGACTTGATTCCAGGTGCGATCTCGACGATCTTCAGCAGTACGTTCTCAAACGAAGCCATCACGGGTGGGGCAATCGGGGCAGCGATTCGTTATGGTGTCGCGCGTGGTGTCTTCTCGAACGAAGCAGGACTCGGTTCAGCACCGATCGCAGCCGCTGCTGCGAAGACGGACTTCCCGGGGCGTCAAGCGCTCGTCTCGATGACGCAAGTCTTCCTCGATACATTGGTCGTCTGTTCGATCACGGGTCTGACGCTCGTCATGGGGGGACAGTTGGACACGAAATTAGAAGGCGTCGAGTTGACGACAGCAAGCTTCGAGGTCTTCCTCGGTCCTGCCGGGAAATACATCGTTACGATTGGTCTCGTCATGTTCGCTTACTCGACGGTCCTCGGTTGGTCGTATTACGGTGAAAAGTCGATCTATTATCTATTTGGTCAAAAATCAATCCTACCGTACCGCATCCTGTTCGTTTTAGTCGCCGGAGCCGGCGCGATGACGACGAACTTGAACATGGTCTGGGCGATTTCCGATGTCTTTAACGGATTGATGGCGATTCCGAACTTAATCGGTTTGATTGGATTGTCTGGCGTCGTCATTGCCGAGACACGACTGTTCCGCGAACAGTTGAGACGAGAAGAAGCGAATCGGAAGGTTTCGTAGGATACATGCTCTAAAAACGAGTTCGTGTATGATGAAGTATGAGAAAAGGGAGATCACGTTCCGGGTCATGTACTCGGATGGTGATTTCCCTTTTTATTTGATCCGAAAGAAATACGAATGTGCATCATACTCGACTCCCGCCTGTGGAAAGCGAGGATGATAAAACATGCGTTGTTAGAGATGGTGATCAAGAGAACAACAAGAGATGCATCACTTTTTACGATAAAGCATCAAGGATTCATAAGGACGTAACGTCAGAGTGTGATCTTCTGTCTGCATCTCCTGGTAGTTGTGAATCAACACCGTATAGTCCGACCCGTCACGAGGTAACGTGAACGTCGTGTCTGTTCCGTAGAAGTTCGAAACGACAAGCAACTCTTCCTCGTTCGTTACGCGTTCGTACGCCCAGAGTGACGGATCGTCTGGTGTCAACAGACGGTACGAACCATCCGTGAGCACGTCATACTGTTTACGGAGTTGAATCAATCGTTTGTAATGATGATAGACCGAGTTTGGGTCTGCGACAGCCGACTCGACATTGATGTGATCATACGTCGGCGAGACCGGGATCCACGGCTCGCTTGTACTAAAGCCACCGTTGAGTGCGTCTGACCATGGCATCGGCGTCCGCGCATTGTCACGCGACTTTTGACGAATCGCAGCGAGAATCGCTTCTTCCGTTACGTCGTTGTCCCGAGCTTCCTGATAGGCGTTCAATGTCTCGACATCGCGGTAGTCGGACAGATCCGTGAAGTCCGGATTCGGCATGCCAATCTCTTCTCCTTGATAGATGTACGGTGTACCTTGTAGACCATGAAGCGTCGTCGCGAGCATCTTCGCACTTTCGACGCGATACGTGACGTCGTCACCGAACCGGCTAACGACGCGTGGCTGATCATGATTGCACCAAAAGATCGCGTTCCAGGCTTGTCCGTTCATGCCGGATTGCCAGTCGGAGAAGATCTGTTTCAGTTGCGTGAAATCAAACGGTGCTGCCGTCCATTTCTCACCGTTCGGATAATCGACTTTCAAATGATGAAAGTTGAATGTCATCTTCAGTTCTTGTTCATCAAGCGATGAATAACGAAGACAGTGTTCAAGTGACGTCGATGACATCTCACCGACAGTCAAGAGATCGTGTCCGGCAAAGACTTCTGCGTTCATCTCTTGCAAGTAGTCGTGGACGTTCGGTCCGTCCGTATAATACGTCCGTCCGTCTCCTGCTGGATCGTTCGGAAGACCTGGCGTCTTTGAGATCAAATTGATGACGTCGAGTCGGAAGCCGCTGACCCCTTTATCCCGCCAAAAGCGCATCATGTTGTAAACCTCTTCCCGTAAACGTGGATTTTCCCAGTTCAGATCCGCTTGTGTCTTGTCGAACAGGTGCAAGTAATACTTGCCAGCTACCTCATCAAATGACCAAGCGGAACCGCCGAATTTCGATACCCAGTCGTTCGGTGTATCGCGCCAGATAAAATAGTCGTGATACGGGCTGTCCGGGTGACGTCCTTCTTCGAACCAAGAGTGCGACGTCGAGCAGTGATTGACGACGATATCCATCATGACAGACAAACCGCGTTGTTTTGCTTCTGCAAGTAACGTCTCGAAATCGTCCATTGTTCCGTAGGATGGATCAATCGCGTAATAATCACTGACATCATAGCCATTGTCGTTTTGCGGTGAGGCATAGACCGGCGTCAACCAAAGATAATCGACACCCAGATCCGCCAGATAATCGAGTTTGGCCGTCACGCCACGTAACGTACCGGTCGCTTTGCCCTCCGGACTATAAAAACTCTTCGGATAGATTTGATAAACGGCGGATTTGCGCCAATCGGTTGTCGTGATCATGAGATACACACCTTTCTAGAATTACGCTGCTTTATTGAGGGCAGCTTTTTTTGCGCGTTTCGTTGAGACATAGTGGAACAGGAACGTACAGGCGACAGGGACGATGATCGCAATCACCATGCCGACGATGAACGACAGAATCGAACCTGGTACGATCGAAATGAAAGCAGGTAATCCGCCAACACCGATCGCAGGAGCAAGAACGCCACTGACAGCGATGAAAGCTGACGCAATCGCTGAACCGACGAGTGCCGCGTAAAACGGATACTTGAACCGGAGATTGACCCCGAACATGGCCGGTTCCGTGATCCCGAAGTAGGCGGATAAAGCGGACGTTGATGCCATGTTTTTATCATTAACGTTTTTCGCGAGGAAAAGCATCGCGAGTGTTGCTGAACCTTGAGCGATGTTCGAAATCGCGATCATCGGCCAGATAAACGTCGTTCCGCTTTGTCCGATCAACTGTAGATCAACGGCGATGAACATGTGGTGCATGCCAGTGATGACGAGCGGCGCATAGAGTGCACCAAAGAGTAGGGCACCGAGTAATGGAACAGCTTCGAATGTATTGACGACACCGATCGTAATCCAGTCACCGACTTGACGCGTGACTGGTCCGATGACGGCAAGGGCGAGGAATCCCGTCAATGTGATCGTCGTAATCGGTACGACGAGTAATTGAATCGCATTCGGTACCCGTTTTTTGAGCCAACGTTCAATCGTACTGAGAACATAAGCAGCGGCGAGTACAGGGAGGATTTGTCCCTGATAACCGACTTTTTCAATTTCAAAGAGACCGAGAATGTTGAACGTCGGGATTTCACCTTTTAGAGCACTTTGTCCGTAGTTCCAAGCGTTTAAGAGATCTGGATGAACAAGCATCAGACCCATGACGATCCCGAGAATCTCACTTCCACCGAAGCGTTTCGTCGCTGACCAACCGACGAGTGCCGGGAGGAAGACGAAGGCCGTGTTTGCCATCATATTGATGAGGTCCCATAACCCTTGCAGATTCGGGTAACGGTCAATCATCGTCTTGCCACCGAACTCGATACCGAATAGATTATTGATTCCCATTAAGAGACCAGCAACGATGATCGCCGGGATGATAGGCATGAAGACATCAGAAAAGACTTTGATCAACTTTTGGAACGGATTCATCTTAGCAGCGCCAGACGATTTGACATCTGCGATCGTCGTTGCCTGTAAACCGGTTAATTGAATGAATTCTGCATAGACCCGGTCGACGTCTCCGGCACCAATGACGATTTGATAGACACCCGCGTTCAAGAACGCGCCTTTGACGAGCGGAACTTCAAGTAAGGCTTCTTGATCGACAAGCTCTTGATTCTTAAGCGTTAAACGAAGACGGGTGACACAGTGAGCTGCCTGCTCAACGTTCTCCTTACCTCCGATGTTCTCAATGATTTGCTCTGCAATCTGACGATAGTTTGGTTTCATCTCGATGCTCCTTTTTGGAAGTGACATACTCGACCACTTTTGAAATGAAAACGTTTTCTTATCTGCGCACACTTATCTTAACTTATCTATATAAGTTGGTCAAGAACTTATATAGATAAGTTGGGAAGAATAAAAAAGAGGGAATCCGTCATCTACGGATTCCCTCATCTTGCAGCCTATATTCAACGACGGGCAATATCAGTGAACTGAAACTTATCGAGCCGGTGACGCGATTCCGTCCGTTCGAAATGTTGTCCTTCATAGAAATACGTATCGTTCGTGACAACGATGACATGCGTCATATCGTGAAGGTCGAGTCGTTCTTGGTCTTCCATTGTCGCAGGGCGAGCTTCGATTTTTCGTTTTGCGTAGCTGATCTGCCGACCAAGTGTCTCTTCGATGTACTGATAGATCGAACCTTGAGCGATGTCAGTCGTGAGTCCGGGTACGAGTGCTGTCACGAAATGATTGATGTCACGGATGACACGTTCACCATCGATTTGGCGAATGCGCTCGATGCGCGTCACGTCCGTTCCTTGTGCCACATGTAATAACGAAGCGAGTTCAGCAGAAGCGGAAAGGACTTCGCAGGATAAGACATCCGTCTCGACGGTATGACGCCCCATCCGGCGATGTGCTTCCGAGAAGCTGACGATGCCGTTGAATTGGAACTCGATCGCTTCTTGCGACAGGACGAAGACACCTTTCCCCTGGTGTTTACGGACGAAGCCTTTTTCTTGCAGGGCATCAATCGCTTTTCGAACCGTTCCGCGGCTCGCCTCGAATTCATGCATCAATTCCGTTTCAGAAGGTAATTTCGTTTCGGCCGGAAGCGTTCCTTCCTGAATCCGCTGTGCGAGCTCGTGATAGATGTTTACATACTTCGGCATATGATCCGTCCTTTACACTCAAATAATGCCTTTAGTGTAGCACGGAACGATTACAGGCATCAAAATAGCTCCACCTATGATCCGGACATGACCGGAAAATAGATAGAGCGTAGAAGTGTGAATGTCAGTCAACGAAGAGACGTCGAAAACGTCGTTCCTTTTTTGAGGACATCTTGTTTTTCATCGAGAACATCACTCGTCAAGAGTTCAATCGAGTCAACCGGATGTTCCAAGATGAAGCCGAAGTTACCACTCCGTGACTCGGACGGGGCGTAAGTCTTCGCAAGCGACTCCAAATAGACGTCGTCCTCGAGCGTCTTTTCTGTCGCAGCATCGAGTTTGAAGTGGGCGACAGGATTGAACGTGACCGGTTCATTACTTGTGTTCTTGATCGTGACCCGTGTCTTGATCAAATCAAAGGATTCATCGTGCGTAAAGCCATGGAAGAAATCAATCATGCCATAGCTTGGACGAGCATGGAATACTTTGATCTCTTCGATCGTCATCTCGATCGGACCAATCTTCCGTGTTTCGTTCACTCGTTTGAATTGTTTAAGCGTCAGGTCGCCCTTATCATCCGTGACGGTCTGATCGATTTTTGTCAAATCGCGATCGTCTGGAATTTGTGGGTTTGGAACGTAGGCGCTTGTTTTTTCAAGCGATACCGGCTGCTCCTGTTTCGCAGACGCTGGTTCTTTTGGTGTGTCTTGTGATGCTGAAGTGCCACAACCAGCGAGCACCGTCCCGAGCATCAAAGTAGCAAGTATCTGTCTCATGAACATTCTCCTTATTTCTTCGATTTCAAGAGATCGAAGATGATTTTCGCGTGATCCGTGTTGTCGACTTGTCCCGCGAAACGTTCTTTAGCAGGACCGAACGCATAGACCGGTACGTCTTCACCTGTATGTCCACCTGTCGTCCAGCCTGTATGCGAGCGTTCGTTAAAGATTTCTTCAATCGCATTATCGATCTCGAGTAATTTCTTCGATTCAGCAGCGCGGGAGACGCTATCGATTTCTTTGTCCGTCAAGGCGAGTTTGTCCTGATCGATATACGTCGTCAACGTCTTGCGGACGTCCGCACCATCGACGATTTTTTGCGCCATGAAGTCAGGTGTTTTCTTTGCCGCTTTGATCGGTTCAGCGAACCAGTTATAGATGCCATCTGCACCGATTGAATATCCACCCGTTGAGTGGTCAGCTGTCGCGACGACGAGTGTATGTTTATCCTTCTTTGCAAATGCGATCGCGGCTTTGAATGCCCGCTCGAAGTCTTCCATCTCACTCATGGCACCGACGATATCATTGTCATGACCGGCCCAGTCGACTTGGCTACCTTCGACCATCAGGAAGAATCCTTTTTTATTCGAGTCGAGTCGCTTAATGGCAGAGTTCGTCATTTGTTCAAGCGATGGGACCGAGTTTTCGCGGTCAATCCGTTTTGGTAATCCACCATCTGCGAACAGACCGAGGACTTGTTTGTTTTTATCACCTTGCAATTGATCCAGATCCGTGACGTAACTGTAACCGTCTTTTTTGAATGCTTTCGTCAAATCAACATCCGGACGGACGAAGTTCGACTTACCGCCACCGAGCATGACGTCAATTTTATGCTTCCCATTGACGCGTTCCTTGAAGTAATCGTCTGCGATCGCGTTCATGTTCTTTCGGCTCTCATCATGAGCACCGAACGAAGCAGGTGTCGCATGCGTGATTTCCGATGTTGCAACGAGTCCTGTTGACTTACCCCGTTCTTTCGCTGCTTCAAGGACGGTCTTGACTTCCGATTTATCGTTATCAACGGCAATTGCTGCATTATACGTCTTGACGCCGGATGACATCGCTGTTGCTGCGGAAGCGGAATCGGTGACGTTTTCCTTCGGATCTTCCGGATAAGTCATCTGTTGACCAACGAGGTATTGGTCAAACGCTGTTTTTTCAGCAACCGGTGTCGATGGATCGTTCTTTAAGTAACGATGAGCAGATGTATACGAGACCCCCATTCCGTCGCCGATCAAGAAGATGACGTTCCGGATTTCCGGTGATTTAACAGGTTTTGTCTTTGCTTCTGCTTCAGGCATCGAGAACATCGTACTGAGGGAAAGGGTTGATAAGGCAAAAATCGGAATGATACGTTTTAATTTCATACAGGTTCCTCCTCGAAAGGTGATGGGGTTTGATAATCGATACGAACTACAAACTCCACCTTACGGGTGAAATATGAAAACCATGTGTATAGTGTGTAAAGCTTTGTGAAGAATCGATAACAAAAAAATGGACCTTCTGAAAAGTCATTTCAGAAGGTCCATTCGTTGCATTAGCGACTCCACCCAATCATCCGACGATACGAGCTAAACGTCGGCCAGGCGAGAATCGCGATTGCGAGCCAGTACAGGAACTGGTTCTCAGACGAGATCAGACCGATGATGCCAGCGAGCAAAATCGTCGTATAGATCGAGAAGGTGATGATGAGTGCTGGATGTAATTTCGGGAAGATCGTGAAACGACCGAGACGTTCGTTCGCACCTTTGACATAGAGACGACTACCGAAAATCAGTAAGACGATTGTCAAGGCTAAGCTGAACAACACGGCATACGTGATGTTAATTTCAGTATTGTACTCAAAGAAGAGCGCAAACGGTGTCGTAATCGTCATCAGGAAGCTTATTGGTTTGTCTAACTCTTCGTAGCCCATACCGAAGCCCAGCTGACCGATGGCATAGATGCTGAAGTACGTGAAGTAGTTCAAGAATAAGAAGAACGTTCCGAGCAATAGCTGACCGATGATATCACCAGCAATCGTTCCGGCGAATAGGAAGATCGTCAAAATCGTCACATCAAATAGAAGGAATAGACCAAAATCTTGAAGGAGTGACGACCACGTGACGTAATCGAACGGATCGATTCCGAATGCTTGAAGTAATAACCAACTAGCAAAAAAGCCGATGATCGGGAAGACGATCAATGTCACGACACCGATGATCCATTTGATCCAGAACAACCAGACCTTCGGGAATGGGAGTGCATGCAAGATCAAACTACGACCACTTCCACGCTCAGAGCCGAGCATCAGGATTGCAAAGACGGCAATCAGAATTGCTGCGAACCCAGCGAAGAACGGACTGACGAGTACAGTGTTGAGTAGATCGGGTTGCTGAGATACATCGTATTTTTCGAATTCATTGATGACGGTATAACTGCCGAACCCATAACTGAAGATTGCGAGCAGAATGAAACAAGCGAGAGGCCAAATACCTTGCTTGATATGATAGCGGATCAATTGCTTAACCATGTCGTTTCCCTCCAAATGTCCCTAAGAAGTAATCTTCCATCTGCACCGGTAAAGCATCCTTTAAGAGAGGGCTTGTCGTTTCAAGATAACGTGCGCCTTCATCCGATAAGACGAGTAACGTCACGACCCGACCCGTTTGGGATAAGACGTGGAGATCGGCATGACTGAGCTCTGGAACGTCTTCATAGACGACTTGCCATTTCTGCATGCTAGCTTTGGCATCGTCGAGTGCCTTTGGTTCGCGGACGAGGTGTTTTTCGATCGTCATGACACGATCGGCAAGGGAATCAAGTTCTTCGAGTTGGTGCGAAGCAATCAGAACGGCTGTCTGGCGCTCCGCGAGTAATGAGACGAGTTGTTTCAGATAATCACGTTTGTTGATCCGGTCAAGTCCATCAGTTGGTTCGTCGAGTAAGAGAACCGGAGCATTGGTTGCAAACGCGAGTTGGAGAAGGAACAACTGGGCTTGTCCCTTTGATAAAGATGTCACGCGACGACCACGATCGAGATTCGACGAGCGACAATAATTTTCGATATACGTCTTTTCGAAATTCGGATAGAACGCATTGTAGAAGTTGATCAGTTCGCCAAGTGTCATTTGACGATAGACGGAGACGGAGTCCGGAACGAGAAAGAGGTGCTCCCGCGTCTGCGGGACATGGTGAATGGATTCGTTGTTCCATTCGACCTTTCCGCGTGTCGGCTCGAGGGCTCCGACGAGTGTTTTCAGTAACGTCGTTTTTCCGGCACCATTACGACCGATCAACGCGGTGATCGTTCCTGCTGGCAGGGTGAAGGATGCATTTTCATAAATCATGGTACGGTCAATTTGTTTCGTTAGATGAGAAACGGTCAACATGAGGAATCCTCCCTTATGTGTAAGATGAGTTGATAGAGTTCTTCGTTTGAGATCGAGAGTTCGTCGGCGACGGAACAAAGACGGATGAGTGGATCTTGAATAGCGGCTTGTTTGACTTCACTGAGGGGAATATCTGAGATGAAGGAGCCTTTGCCGCGCATCGTGACGATGAAGTTGCGGCTCTCGAGTTCCTGATAGGCACGGGAGACCGTGTTCGGATTGACAAGGAGTGTACCGGCAAGTTCACGAACGGATGGCATCTGTTCGCCGGAGCGGAGTAGACCACGAGCAATCGAGCGGATGATTTGCGTGACTAACTGTTCATAAATCGGCAAGGGACTTTTCGGATCGACGGTGAACATTTCTTCACCTCCTTAAGTGTACTAATTCAATTAATACACCAATTATAGGAATTTCGAATCGGTCTGTCAATGTTTCTTTTCGAGAAGACGGTTACGCCAACGATCGCAATATTTGCTATACTGACGACAGAAGAACCGCCAGGAAGGATGACCGAGATGTTGGATCGATTGAGTGCCTTAGAGGACCGTTATGAAAAACTGAATGATATGTTGGCTGATCCAGCCATCATCAATGATACGAATCAATTACGCGAGGTCTCAAAGGAGCAGTCGCAGCTTGCCCCAACCGTTGAGACATATCGCGTCTATCGCGAGAAGATGGAAGCCTATCAAGAGGCACGTCAGATGTTGACAGATCCGGAGATGCGCGACCTTGCGAAGGAAGAAGTCGCGATGCTTGAGCCGGAGATCAAAGAGCTCGAAGCGAAGCTGAAAGCTTTACTCTTACCGAAGGATCCGAATGACGACAAGAACGTCATCGTCGAGATTCGTGGTGCGGCAGGGGGAGATGAGGCAGCCTTATTTGCGGGTGACCTGTTTAAGATGTACTCGAAGTTTGCTGAGAAACAGAACTGGAAGATTGAGATCATCGACGCGAGCTATACGGAGCTCGGTGGTTATAAAGAAATCATCTTTATCGTCAAAGGAACAGGCGCCTACTCGAAACTGAAGTATGAGAACGGGGCACACCGCGTCCAACGCGTTCCGTCAACGGAATCGGGTGGACGGATTCATACATCGACCGCAACGGTTGCCGTGTTACCGGAAGCAGAAGACGTCGAGGTCGAAATCCATGATAAGGATGTCCGGGTCGATACGTTCACGTCGAGTGGACCGGGTGGACAGTCCGTCAATACGACGCAGTCCGCCGTCCGTGTCACGCACGTGCCGACGGGGATCGTCGCGAGCTGTCAGGATGAGAAATCGCAAATCAAGAACAAGGAAAAAGCGATGAAAGTTTTACGGGCGCGTGTCTACGATAAAATTCAACGCGAACAGCAAGCGGAGTATGATGAAAAACGAAAGTCGGCTGTTGGTACGGGTGACCGTTCAGAGCGGATTCGGACGTATAATTTCGCCCAAAACCGGGTGACGGACCATCGCATCGGATTGACGATTCAGAAGCTTGATCGAATCTTGCAAGGCGAGATGGATGAAGTCATCGATACGCTCGTCATGGAACATCAGGCGCGAGCATCGGAGGCGGCAAACTGATGCGGATCGCAAAACGTCTAAATGAGGCAAAAACGATGATGGAACAAGCAGGACGCGAGGGTTCAAGTGCCGAATGGTTACTCATGCACGTCTTAGAAGTCGACCGGACCGGACTCCTTGTCCGCTTGTCCGATGAATTGACACCGGAGCAGGATTTACGATTCAGTGAATACTTGCTTGCTCATGTTCACGGTGTGCCCGTTCAGCATTTAATCGGCTATCAGCCGTTTTACGGACGGGACTTTCGTGTCACACCGGATGTCTTGATTCCACGACCGGAAACGGAAGAGTTGATCGTCTTCGTGACGGAGCGTCTCAAACGCGAGACGTTCACCGCGGGACAGATCGTCGACATCGGTACCGGTAGCGGGGCGATTGGAATCACGCTCGCCCTCGAACTCGAGCAACCGGTCACGACCGTCGATATTTCACCAGCTGCAATCGCGGTCGCGAAGCAAAATCAAGCAGCGCTTGGTGGAGACGTGACGTTCCTTGAAGGAGATTTACTAGCGCCACTTGCGGATAATTCCGTGCGGGTGCTTGTTTCGAATCCTCCTTATATCGAGGAAGAGGAATTACTCAGTGAAGTCGTGTTCGATCATGAACCGCATCTCGCCCTGTTTGGCGGAAAAGACGGTCTCGTCTTTTACCGACGTCTCGTCGAGGAGAGTGGACGGGTCCTACGCGACGATTTCCGACTGATTGCGTTTGAAATTGGACACAATCAAGGACCAGAAGTGCAAATGATGTTAAAAGAACGTTATCCAAATGCGGAAACGGGTATTTTAAAAGATATAAACGGTAAAGACCGTATCGTGTATGCGGAACGAAAGGATTGTACAGCGTGAAGACGGAAATGATTGACTTACAGACGATGGATGAAGCAGTTCGGTTATTGCAGGAAGGAGAGGTCGTGGCGATGCCGACCGAGACCGTCTATGGTCTCGCAGGAGACGCAACGAACGAAGCGGCTGTTCGGCGAATCTTCGCCGCGAAGGGTCGACCTTCTGACAATCCGCTGATTGTCCATGTCGCATCCGTAGAACAGGCACATCAGTTCGTCACGCATATTCCAGATGTCGCGGCACGTTTGATGGAGGCGTTCTGGCCAGGAGCCTTGACGATCATCCTCGAATCGAACGGCACCGCATCCACACTCGTCACAGCAGGACTAGATACGATCGGATTACGGATGCCAGACCATCCGCTCGCGCTTCGATTGATCGAGGCGACAGGGTTGGGTCTCGCAGCACCGAGTGCCAACCGTTCTGGAAAACCTTCACCGACGTCATCTGCGCACGTCGCACATGACCTCTCGGGGCGCATCGCTGCGATCGTCGATGGAGGGGAAACGGGCATCGGGGTCGAATCGACTGTCATCGATTGTACGATGACGCCACCGGCGATTTTACGACCGGGCGGCGTGACACGCGAACAAATCGAGTCGGTCATCGGTCCTGTCACACTCGATCCTGCCTTATCGATGAAAGATGTTACACCGAAGGCACCCGGGATGAAATATACTCACTATGCACCGGAAGCAACACTGTCCGTAGTTGAGGGAGATCTTTCATTCTTACAGCAACTCATCGATGATGCACGACAAACCGGACACAAGACGGGCGTTCTCCTGTTTGATGGGGAGGATGTCGACGCAGATGTTCGCTGCTCCCTTGGTAACTCGATGGAGACGGCGGCACAACGTCTTTACGATTGTTTACGGCGATTTGATCAGACGACGGTGGATCAGATTTTTGTACGAGACCTATCAGAAGAAGGGGTGGGGCTTGCGGTCCGCAACCGCCTCCATAAAGCAGCAGGTGGTCGGGTCATTCGCCCTTGAAGAAGGAGGATACGGAGATGAGCACACGTCGCGTTTTATTCATCTGTACAGGAAATACATGCCGTAGCCCGATGGCGATGGCGTTACTACGCTCGAAGGTCGCTGATCAGGAATTCGACGTCCGTTCAGCAGGACTACGTTCGATGCAAGGATTTGATGCGTCCGAGAACGCCTTACAAGTGTTACGTGAGCGCGGTATCGAACTCGAGCACTATACGCAAGTCTTTGATGATGTACTCGGACGTTGGTCTGACATCATCTTGACGATGACGCGTCAGCACAAGCAGGAAGTCGGTGAACGCTATCCGGAACTGAAGGAACGGACGTTCACCTTATATGAATATGTGACAGGGCTTGAACGGGACATCAATGATCCGTATGGCGGATCGATGAACGTCTACCGGCAAGTACGTAATGAACTCGAACCCCTCGTCAACCGTCTTGTGTTAAAATTGACGCAGAACGGAAACGGAAGAAAAGCTCCGGATACACGGAAACTTCCGAAAAAACAACCTAAACAAACGGGGGAATAGTAAAGATGAAAGTAGCAATCGGCGCGGATCATGGCGGTTTTAAGTTAAAGGCAGAAATCAACGATCTCTTACAAGAGCTCGGCATCGACTATACGGACTTCGGTACGCATTCAGCCGACTCGATCGATTATCCGGATGTCGCGATTCCAGTCGCTGAGGCAGTCGCAAGCGGAGAGTTTGATCGTGGCATCTTGATTTGTGGAACAGGCATCGGGATCGGAATCGCAGCGAACAAGGTCAAGGGCATCCGAGCAGCACTCGTCCATGACACGTTCAGCGCGAAAGCGACGCGTCAGCACAACGATTCGAACATCTTGACGATGGGCGAACGCGTCATCGGTCCAGGACTGGCTCGTGAGATCGCACAGCTTTGGCTTGAAACGGAATTCGAAGGCGGACGTCATGAGAACCGCGTTTGCAAAATCTCAGATTATGAGGTGAAGTAATGGACTTGACACGCATCCAGCACGATTTAGAAGAAGCACTGAACGCTCTGGATGAACGATTTTCCTTAAAAGGAAAATTGCTCGTGATCGGCTGTTCGACGAGCGAAGTCATCGGCAAACAAATCGGCAAGGCCGGTTCACCAGAAGTCGCGGACGCGTTGTTCGACGTGTTTGATGCCTTTCGTCGGTCGCACCAAGTTGATCTTGCCTTCCAAGGCTGTGAGCATATCAACCGAGCGCTGACGCTTGAGCGGCAAACAGCAGAACGACTCGGACTGGATCCAGTGACGGTCGTTCCGGTTCCGGAAGCCGGTGGATCGATGGCAAGTGCTGCCTATCAGCGCTTCTCGGCACCGGTCGTCGTCGAAGCGATTCAGGCAGACGCCGGGATTGATATCGGGGACACGTTCATCGGGATGCACTTGAAAGCTGTTGCGATTCCCGTGCGCTTGCCGCACAAGGAAATCGGTGAGGCACACGTGACGGCAGCCGTGACACGACCGAAATTAATCGGTGGAGCACGTGCTAAATACGAATGATTGATGCAAGGGGTTGCGCACCCCTTGCTTTTTTGATGTTGTTTTTAGGGATGCCGGGAACGAAACATTCGTGTTAAGATAGGTCTATCGAAATGAAATGGGGGAATTCAGATGGAACAAACACCGCTTACGTATCTGAAACAACAAGATGAGGCACTCTTTTCGGCAATGCGCCAGGAACTAGGTCGTCAACGGGATAACATCGAATTGATCGCATCCGAGAACTTCGTCTCGCAAGCTGTCATGGAAGCACAAGGCAGCGTCTTGACGAACAAGTACGCAGAAGGTTACCCAGGTCGTCGTTATTATGGTGGCTGTGAGTATGTCGATCTCGCTGAGAATTTAGCACGCGACCGCGCGAAGGAAATCTTTGGGGCGGAGCACGCGAATGTGCAACCACACTCGGGCGCACAAGCGAACATGGCGGTCTACTTCACGATTCTCGAGCAAGGCGATACGGTCCTCGGGATGAACCTCTCGCACGGTGGCCATCTGACGCACGGTAGCCCCGTCAATTTCTCCGGTGTCCAGTACAACTTCGTGGAATACGGTGTCGATCAAGAGACAGAGATGATTGATTACGACGTCGTCGCACAATTAGCAGAAGAGCACAAACCAAAATTAATCGTCGCGGGCGCATCGGCGTATCCGCGCGTCATCGACTTCAAACGTTTCCGTGAAATCGCAGACAGCGTCGGTGCTTACTTGATGGTCGACATGGCACACATCGCTGGACTCGTCGCAGCAGGTCAGCATCCGAACCCGGTCGAGCATGCACACTTCGTCACGACGACGACGCATAAGACGTTGCGTGGTCCACGTGGTGGGATGATCCTCTGTAAAGAAGAGCATGCGAAAGCGATCGATAAAGCGATCTTCCCAGGAATTCAAGGTGGTCCACTCATGCATGTCATCGCTGCGAAAGCTGTCGCGTTCGGTGAAGCACTGGCACCTGAGTTCAAGGACTACATCGGTCAAGTCGTCACGAACGCGAAAGTCCTCGGTGAGGAATTGACGAAGCGTGGACTCCGGATCGTCTCAGGCGGAACGGACAATCACTTGCTCCTCGTCGACTTGCAACCGCTCGGGATCACAGGGAAACTCGCAGAGCACGCGCTTGACGAAGCCGGTATCACGGTCAACAAGAACACGATTCCGTTCGACCCAGCGAGCCCGTTCGTCACGAGCGGTATCCGAATCGGAACGGCTGCGATGACATCACGTGGCTTTAAGGAAGCGGAGATGAAAGAAATCGCCGAGTTGATCGAACTCGTCTTGAATCACCCAGAAGAAGCAGACGTTCTCACACAAGCACGTGAGCGTGTCGTTGCTTTGACAGGTCGTTTCCCACTCTACCCAGAGCGCGGATGATCGTCATCCCCTTCGTCCTTTTCGTTATGAGAAGGGGAAGGGGATTTTTGTTTGTCTAAAAAAGGAGGCGTACGATGTATATTCTAGTCGTTGAAGATGATCCACATATCCAAGTACTTGTCGTATCGACGTTACAAGCCGACGGACATTCCGTTCGAGCGACAGCAAACGGAAATGAAGCGCTCGCTTGGATTGACACGATGACGTTCGAAGCAGCGGTGCTCGATGTCTTGCTTCCCGGGCAGACCGGTCTCGTCCTGTGTGAGCGATTACGGCAAAACGGGGACATCCCGATCTTGATGCTGACAGCACTCGGTGAACTGACGGATAAGCGGGACGGCTTTGCAGCCGGTGCCGATGATTACATCACGAAACCGTTTGATCCGGAAGAATTAGTGTTTCGGCTTCACGCCGTGGCGCGGCGCTATCAAAAAGCGGCGCAACCCGTTCTGCATCTCGGAGATGTCACGATCGATAAACGCAGTCAGCTCGTGACGATCCAGTCGACCGAGTGGACACTTCCGCGGCGCGAATTCGAATTATTACATCAGCTGGCAAGTTTTCCGGGACGGGTCTTCAGTCGCGAGGAATTGATTGAACACGTCTGGGGACTTGATTTCATGGGAGATGACCGGACGATTGACGTCCACATCAAACGACTCCGTGGACGCTTAAAGGAGACGAATCAGGTGAAGATTGAGACGGTTCGTGGACTCGGGTACCGGTTGGAGGTCGAATCATGAGATCCCTCTATACGAAAATCGTCGGACTCGTCTGTGTCGTCCTACTCGTGTCCGCACTACTCGCGCTTTTAATCAGTAACATCGCCTACTATTCGTTTTGGCAGGACAGCTATAGTCAAAAAGTTGAGGAAGCGGTCGAGACAGCGATTGATTATTACGAGACGCACGGTGACGGAAAGACAGAATCGTTTTACCGGATGTTACAAGCGACTGGCTTTCAACTATATGTGCAGACCGAAGACGGAACGGAGCGTTACGGAAATCCATTTCGTGATGAAACGCTCTCAAGTCAAATCGTCGAGCAAGTGAAAAATGGTCAACCGTACTACGGGATGCGTGAGTATCCGTTCCACCTCTTCTTGCTCGGTCTATTCGACAATGAAGTCATCAATACGTACGGGACGTCAGTCAAGACGGCGCAAGGAACGGATGCGATCTTCGTTCGTCCGGACTTAAGTCGGCAGATCCGTGAGTTGCACCTGTTTGTTGGTCTGTTCCTCGGACTGCTGGTCGTGATCAGCTTCCTCTTGCTTGTCTTCTCCATCCGGTATCTCGTGCGTCCGATCCGGCGCCTGACAAAAGCGACGGAACAGATGGCGTACGGTGACTACGGAATCCGCGTCGGAACGAAGGCACGCGATGAGATTGGAGAGCTGTCCCGACGCTTTGACGAGATGGCAACGGCAGTCGAAGCGTCTGATACAGAACGACGCCGGTTCGTCGCAAACGTTTCGCATGAATTTCAGTCACCGCTGACGACAATCTCGGGGTACGCGGGACAACTCGACGTGACGGGAGAAGACGTCAGGAGACGGGCAATCATTCAACAAGAGGCAGCGCGAATGTCGGAGCTGACGCGTCAATTATTGATCTTAGCGAAGCTCGATGAAGGACGGCGCTTCAAGCGGCAAGCACTCGATCTACGCGCGAGTCTAGAGACGACACTCGCAACACTTGCCTTTCAGCTCGATGAGCAAGGCATCGCCGTCGCACTCGATGTACCAGCAGCGCTACAGATTCAAGCAGATGCTAGTGCGCTCGAACATGTTTTCCAAAACGTCATTCGAAACGCTGTTTCGGTCTCAGCCGAAGGAGCGACGATTCACATTCAAGCGGAAGAACAAGTGAATCAGGTCATCGTCCGAATCAAGGACGAAGGACCAGGCATGACCGAACAACAGATGGAACATGCCTTTGAACGCTTTTATCAAGGTGATGTATCCCGCACGTCGCGCGGGACGGGTCTTGGGCTTGCGATCGTCAAAGAGACGATGCGCCAACTTGGTGGGGATGCGAGCTTGTCGTCCGATTCATCCGGTCTGACTGTGACATTGATTTTTTTACGTACTTGACGCGTGCGTTCATGTTCCGTTCATATTGCAGTCGTATCATCAATCCTGTAGCGAACATACAGGAGGGATCATGCAATGAAACTAGGATGGAAAGAACTCGTCCGGATGAAAGGACGATTCAGTTGGATGACGATCGTGACGATGTTGATCGTTTTATTGATTTTAATGATCACCGGTCTTGCGGACGGGCTGGCCTACGACAATGGGGCTGCCGTCCGTAATCTGCCGGTCGAGCAGTTTGCACTGAGTAAAGATGCGGAAGGGCAGCTGACCCGTTCATTCTTACGGGCGGATGAGACACCGAAGGGCGCGGAAGCGCTCGGTGTCCAGAACATGGTGCTTGAGAAGAAGAATGGAACGAAGGATGACGTGACAGTCTTTGCGTTACCAGAGACTACGAACTATGGTCCAAAACAGTTGCAATCATTGAAACAAGGAGAAGTGCTCGTTGATGCCGCGTATGCGGAACAACGCGGAACCCGTGTCGGCGATACGATCACCGATTTTCGGACGAAAGAGACGTTCCGGATTGCCGGCACGGTCACGGACGGACGTTATAGTCACGCACCGGTCCTCTGGATGACGGATGAATCGTGGCAAGCGTGGCAATCCAAGATGGGGGCATCATACGTCTCAGCGTACATCGGTCAGTCGTTGCAAACGGATCAAGCCGTCTTCTCAAAACAAGCAGTCGTTGAGAATGTGCCAGGCTATGCAGCGGAGCAAAACTCCTTCCAGATGATGCGGGTTGCACTCGTCGTCATCGGGGCATTGATTCTGACAGCTTTCTTCTATATCTTGACGATGCAGAAGATGAAACAACTTGGCGTCCTAAAAGCAATCGGCATCCGAACACGGACGATGGGTGCGAGTCTACTCGTACAAGTCATCCTCCTGACGAGCCTCGCCTTTGGTGTCAGTGTCGTTATCACCTATCTGACGAGCCGCTTCTTACCAACGGATCTTCCCTTCCGATTTGAATGGTCGACGAGTCTGATGTACGGCGGCATTTTACTCATAACGGCGATCCTCGGAGCGCTCGTTCCGTTACGAATGGTGAAAAAACTTGAGGTGGCAGACGCGATGGGAGGAATGAACGGATGATTCAGTTAGAACGGATTGAACAGAGTTATGGTGAGATGACCGTCTTGCACGATATCAACTTACAGGCAGAAGCAGGGGAACTGATTGCCCTTGTTGGACCGAGCGGGAGTGGGAAAAGTACACTCCTTCAGTTGCTCGGTTTACTGCAGACACCAACAAAAGGTGCCGTCTATTTTGATGGTACGTGCGTCAGTGAAGCATCGGGCGAAGAACGTCGTCGCTTACGTCTTGAGGAAGTCGGGTTCATCTTTCAGGAGTCGCATCTCGTACCCTTTTTGACAGCCCAGGAGCAACTGGAACTCGTCGCAAAAGAAGCTGGACGAACAGTGGATACGGTCGCAGCACTCGCCATGTTCGGACTCGAACATCGCAAAGACCATTTGCCGCATGCGTTATCGGGCGGTGAGCGTCAACGCATCGCGATTGCCCGCGCCTTCGTCAATGATCCGCAACTTGTCTTAGCGGACGAGCCGACCGCAAGTCTCGATTATGCGAATGGGCGTCGAGTGATGGAGCTATTACAACGGCAAGCGCATGAGTCAAACAAGACGATTATCGTCATCACTCATGATGAACGGATGCTTGACGTCTGTGATCGCATCTGGCGGATCGAGGATGGAAAAATTCATACAGCATAAGACAACGAATGGATCGCTTTCGAGAGAATGGAAAGCGATTCTTTTTTTATATTCAATCTTGTAAGAGGAGGCGATGTCATTCCAAAAATTTGCTATACTTTTTAAAAAAGGAAATGAAGGAGTTTACGCGTTATGAATATTATGAAGTTGACCCAAGCCGAGCTCGCGTCGACGACAGGAAGCCAGATGTTGAAATGGTTGGAGAAGAAGAGTACGACGAAATCAGAATACAAACGACTGTACGAAGATTTCAAGACGATCATCATCATGCAACAAGCAGGCTTTTATGAACAAGCGGATGCACGGCTTCTGCAATGGAAACATTTACCGATGCCGGTTGAATATTATACATATCGTCTTGCGATCGCCTCAAAGGCAGGCGGACGACGTCTTGCGAAGAAGCGATTCAAGGCGCTGCCGGAAGCGATTCAGAAACATGACAAATTAAAACAGTGGCGCCAAGCGGTGAATCAGAATCAATGGTGGATGGCGGCAACCGGAGTGGTAGCGGCCGGCCTCTTATTCGTAGGTATTCAAGCGTGGTCTCCTACTTCAGAAAATGCTGCACCGAAAGAAGAGACCGATCAAAAAATTGCGCAACAATTGGCTGCCTTACAAACGGAAGTCGAGCAGTTAAAAAAAGAAAACGAGAAATTGAATACCGATCAGAAGGAAAAGACGGAAGCGGAAGTAAAACAAGAAGAGTCGCCGGTTAAGGAAAAGAAAACGACGAAAACGAGTGGTCTGAAACCGGAAGCCGCATTAAAGGAAGCGGTTGCGGCTGTCCAAGCAAAGGATTATCAAAAAGCAAATGACCTGTTGAGTGCAGACGTCTTGAAAAATAAAGAGACGGCAGGGATGGCGCGTTTTTATAAGTTGATTGCCGCTGGTAAGTTAAAGAAGACGACACAGGCGGACTATATCGCGTACCGTGAGGATTTTCCGAAGTCGGGTTACATGAGTGATGTCCTCTGGATGCAAGCGGTCTATGAACAAAAATATAAAAAAGGTGATTATCGCGCGACCTTGCAAGAACTCGCACAACAGCCGGACAATGAATGGTCTTACGCGGCGAAAGCGATTCTTTCCGGCAAGAGCACGCTTGGGGACTGACGAAAAAACAGTTCCCAAGCAGTGCGCTTTTAGAGTACAATGCGAAAAGAGAATGGAGAGGAGATGCAAACAATGAGTAAAGTACATGTATTTGATCACCCATTGATTCAGCACAAGATGACGATCATGCGTAAGGTCGAAACAGGAACGAAACAATTCCGGGAACTTGTCGACGAGGTGGCTTCATTGATGGCATATGAAATCACACGTGACCTTCCACTCACAGATGTCGCGATCGAGACACCGGTCACGAAGACGACGCAGAAGATGATCGAAGGCAAGAAACTCGGGATCGTCCCGATTCTCCGCGCCGGTCTCGGGATGGTCGACGGCATGCTCCGCATGATGCCAAACGTCAAGGTCGGTCACATCGGTTTGTACCGTGATCCGGAGACACTCGAGCCAACGGAATACTACCTCAAGCTCCCAACAGACGTCGCAGAACGTGATTTCGTCGTCGTTGACCCGATGCTTGCGACAGGTGGTTCGGCGGCAGACGCCATCTCCTCCTTAAAGAAACAAGGGGCGAAGAGCATTAAGCTCGCATGTCTCTGTGCAGCACCTGAAGGCGTCAAACGCGTTCAAGAAGAACACCCGGACGTCGATATCTATCTCGCGGCACTCGACGAGAAGTTGAACGACCACGGCTACATCGTCCCAGGACTCGGTGACGCAGGAGACCGTCTCTTCGGAACGAAGTAAAAATAGTAAGATACACAAAAAGACCGCAGACGATGATCTGCGGTCTTTTCGTTGCTATTTCGTAAACTGCGCAAGACTGCTGAAATATGTTTTAATGAAAAAAGGAAAAAAGGAGGAAGTCACCATGCCGATTACAGTCATGCCGATTTTCGGGACTCGACCGGAAGCTATTAAAATGGCACCGCTCGTCAACGCCCTGAAGCAACACCCTGCTTTTGATGTTCATGTCACAATTACAGCCCAGCACCGCGAGATGCTCGATCAAGTACTTACCCTGTTCGAAATCGAACCGGATCACGATTTGAACATCATGAAGCAACGTCAAACTCTCGTTGACATTACGACGCGTGGTCTTGAAGGACTCGATGCGATCATGAAAGAGATCAAGCCGGACCTTGTCCTCGTCCATGGCGACACGACGACGACGTTCGTTGGGAGCCTTGCTGCCTATTACAACCAAATCGTGGTCGGTCACGTCGAGGCAGGGCTGCGCACGTATAATAAATACTCACCGTTCCCGGAAGAGGTCAATCGTCAGTTGACGTCGACGCTCGCAGACTTACATTTTGCTCCGACCGCACAAGCGGCAGCGAACCTTGCGTCCGAGAATCGTCATGCTGGCGTCTATATTACAGGGAACACAGCAATCGATGCCCTGCAAACGACGGTCCAAGCCGATTACGTCCATCCGATGCTTGAGACGGTCGGGGATCGGAAGTTGATCTTGATGACAGCGCACCGTCGTGAGAACCAAGGCGAGAAGATGCACCAGATGTTCCGCGCGATTCGTCGTCTCGTCGATGCATTCCCGGATACACACGTCGTTTATCCAGTTCACCTTAACCCAGTTGTTCAGGAAGCGGCGAAGACGGTCTTTGAGGGACATGATCGGATTTCGTTAATTGCTCCGCTCGACGTGTTCGACTTCCACAACTTCGCGAGTCGTGCTCACTTAATCTTAACGGACTCCGGTGGTGTACAGGAAGAAGCGCCGTCACTCGGTGTTCCGGTACTTGTCTTACGCGATACGACCGAGCGTCCGGAAGGAATTACTGCTGGGACGTTAAAGCTTGCCGGAACAGAAGAAGAGACGATTTATCAGATGGCAACCGAACTGTTGACGAATGACGCACTTTATAAAGAAATGGCACATGCCTCAAACCCATACGGTGATGGTCATGCGTCAGAACGGATCGTCCAAGCGATCCTGCATCACTTCGGTCAAGGGGAAGCGCCGGCACCGCTACTCACGCAATGAGAAACGACGATCACTCTCCGAATCGCTTACATTCACTTGCTTTCCTCAGGCGAGACGCAAGCCGCGTCTCCATCGTCCTTAGACGAGGAGTCAGGTCTCACCTGTCTCTGACAGCACAAAGACTTGTGCTTTTTCCTGTAGGAGTCGCGTGAAATAAGCGATTCTTTTTGTTTTAGTACATCTATGGCGACAAGAGGTTTTAGTTTATAGGAATAACATCTTTAATTCTTACCATTTCCACTAAAATCAGCCCATTTGTTTAGAAAATGTAAAACCAGATGACCTTGAAACTGGAAGATAAACCATGACGATTCAGGCTGTGACACACCTCACGATTGAAAAATTGGAAATCGTTGAAATCTATTGTTACAAACAGATGTCAGAGCTGTTTTTGCGTCCCGATTCGGAAGCGTTTACAATTGTGAACAGAAAATGTTTTTTCACAAAATCGACACAAATCAATTTTAGAGGTCTTGTTTCGGTTGAGGTAGCACGATATAACGTTACTATTCAACGGTTTTGTTCACCATATGAACAATCTCTATAACCGTTGATAGTACTACATATTTTCTTCACATCTTCGTGAAATGAGTTGCACGTATGACATCTGTGAAAACCTTATCATTCGTTGATATGTATAGGTTTTTTGGCTCTGTTTTTATTGTGAATTCATTTGACTATGAAAGCTGCTTCATTGTATTCTTGACTAGTATGAAAATCCGCAAATTGTGGGAAAGAAAAAGAACTCGCAATTGGGAAAAAAGGGGGTCGTCTCTAGTGCGCCAAAGTGGGCTCGCGAAGAGTATGGTCATGGCCTCGCAAATTTCGACGGCACTGGCTGCACCGATCGTCATTGGCTTTTTGGTTGGGAACTATGGGGAACAACAACAATGGTGGGAAAAAATGGGTGCGACATTCGCCGTGTTCATCGGGATTTTCATCGGCATTCTTTGCATGATCGCCATGATCAGGCACTTGTTAGGGGAGAAGACATGAACATCATCCTTCAAGATGCGTTGTATCGTGCGTACTTACGATGGTTTGGACTCTTTTACGGAATCCTGGCTGTCCTGCTGCTCATCGGACGCCCGAGTGACCCGGTCATTTATGGACTAGCACTTGGTGGAACTGGCAGCTTTCTGATCTTGACGCTTCAACGATTAAGCGTCGATCGTATGTATCGTGTAATTGAGACCGGGCGCAAGCCAGTGTCTCGAGGGACCGTTTCACGCATGGCGGTCGCGGTACTTTGTGTGATGATCGGTTTGAAATATCAAACTGAATTGTCATTAACTGCGGTGGTAATAGGCCTTCTCGCCGGCCACGTCATACAATTTTGTGAGTTCTTGACTCACGAACTCAAGCGGGAAAAGAGGTGAATAGTCAAATGAACCACGAAATGCCACTTTACGAAATCCCACTCTGGGGTGACTTCGTTCTGTACGGTAGCTGGACGAACTTGATCACAGTATTAATTGCTGCTGCTCTCGTCTTCTTGATTGCCGTGGCCGGTACGCGACGTCTTGTGATGAAGCCAACCGGTGCTCAAAACGTGATGGAGATGTTCCTTGAATTCGTTCGCGGAATCATCAGCAGCACGATGGACTGGAAAACAGGGGGTCGCTTCCTTACGTTCGGAATGACATTATTCCTGTTCATCCTTGTGTCCAACATCATGGGTCTCCCATTCAACGTCGTGACGGGACACTACATTTGGTTCAACTCACCAACTGCAGATCCTTACGTGACACTGGCACTTTCATCTCTCGTAGTAGTCTTAAGTCATTACTACGGTGTGAAGATGCGAGGCTTCGGCGCTTATGCGAAAACATTCATGACGCCGATGTTTATCATTACCATCATCGAGGAGTTTGCAAACACGTTGACGCTCGGTCTTCGTCTTTACGGAAACATCTTCGCTGGTGAAATCATGATCGGAATCATTCTTTCGATCGGTATCGTCTCTGGTACGAACGATTTCCAATTCCTCGGACCAGTCGGCGCGATCATCTCGGGTATCCCGATGTTGATCTGGCAAGGATTCTCACTCTTCATCGGTGGTATCCAAGCGTACATCTTCCTTATCCTGACGATGGTTTACATCGGACATAAGGCAGCGCACGACCATTAATTCGAAGGTAAAGCATCCGCTTTTCCGATAACAGCACGACAAATCAATGAACATACTCTAGGGAGGCAATTTATCATGAATCTTATTGCAACAGCGATCATCATCGGACTCGGCGCACTCGGCGCAGGTATCGGTAACGGTCTTATCGTAAACGGTACAGTATTAGGTCAAGCACGTCAGCCAGAACTCAAAAACGAACTTCGTCAAACAATGTTCATCGGTATCGGTCTTGTTGAGGCACTTCCAATCATCGGTGTAGCGGTCGGTTTCCTTCTTCTCAACTCTTAATCCACGATTAACGAGAACGGACTACATAGGGCGCTATTCGTTCAACGTTTGAGTGAACCGTCACGGGAGCTTAGGCTCCCTTATGTAGATATTGAAGTTGAACCAACCACGAGGGGAGTGTAATCGAATGAATCTAACGTATCTTGCGGCAGAGGCTGGCGGCGAAGGCAACCAACTCTTATTAGCCAACATGATCGTCACGATCGTCGTTTTCCTCTTGCTCCTCATCCTCTTGAAGAAATTCGCATGGGGCCCGCTCGTCAACATGATGAAAGCGCGGGAAGAGCATGTGGCTAGCGAGATCAACTCGGCTGAAAAGAGCCGTAAAGACGCTGAAGTCTACGTAGAACAACAACGCGAAGAATTAAACAAGGCGCGTACGGAAGCACGCGATCTTTTAGAAGCATCACGCCGTCAGGCAGAAGCAGAGCAAGCACGTGCGATGGAGCAGGCACGTCTTGAATCCGAAATGAGTAAGGAAGAAGCTCGCCGTGCGATCGAACGTGAACGCGCTGAAGCACAAGCTGCTTTGAAGAACGATGTCGCTCTTCAAGCAATCGCTGCAGCACGCCACGTCATGAAAACACAGCTTGCGACAGACGAAGCCGCTCAAAAAGCACTCGTCGATCAATTCCTTGCTGATACTAAGGGCACGAACTAATGCGTGATCACGTAGCGGGACGCTACGCAAAAGCGCTCTTCGATCTTGCGCTTGAGCACCATGTGCTCGAGCAAGCAGAAGCTGATGTGCGGACGCTCGGCGAAGTGCTCCACGCAACACCAGAGCTCGCTTCGGTTTTAGATAACCCATCGATTTCTGCTGAAGAGCTCAAGCAAGTTCTTCAAACAAGCTTCACGGGCTTCAACTCGATCGTCTTGAACACATTGCTCGTCATGGTCGAAAACGACCGGGCGGCAGAGATCGTTACATTACCGGAACACTTCATTGCATTGTTGAATGAACACCGCAATGTCGCGACGGCAATCGTCACGAGTGCATACAAATTGTCAGACGAGGAACTCACGAAAGTGAAAGAGACGTTTGGCCAAAAATCAGGTAAAACGCTTGAAGTCGAGAACGTCGTCGACACGAGTGTCATCGGAGGACTTCGCGTTCAAATCGGTTACACGACATATGACGGTACGATCGAAACTAAACTAACGCGCCTTGAGCGTGAGCTGTTAAAAGCGTAAGAAAATAGGGGTGAAACGCATGAGCATTAGAGCTGAAGAAATCAGCGCCCTGCTTAAAGCGCGTATCGCGCAGTACGGTTCTACGATGGAAGTGAACGAGACAGGTACGGTCATCCAAATCGGTGATGGTATCGCTCGTGCACACGGACTCGACAACGTCATGTCGGGAGAGCTCGTAGAATTCGCTAACGGCACAATGGGCTTGGCGCAAAACTTAGAAGAAGGCAACGTCGGTATCATCATCCTCGGTGACTACCTTGAAATCAAAGAAGGCGACTCTGTTCGCCGTACGGGCCGCATCATGGAAGTACCAACAGGAGACGCACTCCTCGGACGTGTCGTCAACCCACTCGGTATGCCAATCGATGGTCTTGGTCCAATCGAAACAGAACACTACAACCCGATCGAGCGTAAGGCGTCTGGCGTCATGGCGCGTAAATCGGTACACGAGCCACTTCAGACAGGAATCAAGGCGATCGATGCCCTCGTTCCAATCGGTCGTGGACAGCGTGAGTTGATCATCGGTGACCGTCAGACGGGTAAAACGTCGATCGCCATCGATACGATCATCAACCAAAAAGAAGAAAACATGATCTGTATCTATGTCGCAATCGGACAAAAAGAATCAACAGTCCGTGGCGTCGTCGAGACGCTCCGTAAAAACGGTGCCCTCGATTACACGATCGTCGTTTCGGCAGCGGCTTCACAGCCAGCTCCACTTCTTTACCTCGCACCATTCGCAGGTGTCGCGATGGGTGAACACTTCATGGACCAAGGCAAACACGTTCTTGTCATCTATGATGATCTTTCAAAACAAGCAGCTGCTTACCGTGAGCTTTCACTTCTCTTGAAACGCCCACCAGGCCGCGAAGCTTACCCAGGGGATGTCTTCTACCTCCACTCACGCCTTCTTGAGCGTGCGGCGAAGTTGAACGACGAGCTTGGCGCAGGTAGCTTGACTGCCCTTCCGTTCATCGAAACACAAGCGTCGGATATCTCAGCTTATATCCCGACGAACGTTATCTCGATCACGGATGGTCAAATCTTCCTTCAATCGGATCTCTTCTTCTCAGGTGTCCGTCCCGCGATCAACCCGGGTCTCTCGGTATCGCGTGTAGGTGGTTCGGCTCAAGTAAAAGCGATGAAGAAGGTAGCGGGTACGCTCCGTCTTGACCTCGCATCTTACCGTGAGCTTGAAGCATTCGCTCAGTTCGGATCTGACCTTGATAAAGCGACTCAATCGAAGCTTAACCGTGGTGAGCGGACAGTTGAAGTCTTGAAACAAGACTTGAACCAACCACTTACTGTCGATAAGCAAGTCATCATCATCTATGCCTTGACTCGTGGTCACCTTGATGATGTTGCTGTAACGGATATTCGTCGTTTTGAAAAGGAACTCAACCTCTGGCTCGATCAAAACCGCAAACAACTTTGCGATGAGATCCGTAAGACAGGTAACCTTCCAGCAGACGAAGAGATCGTAGCAGCAATCTCAGAATTTAAGAAAACGTTCCAAGCGACGGTTTAATCCGGCGGAACGCTCTTGATACTAACAAGGTGGTGAATCGAAATGGCATCGTTGCGCGAGATACAAACGCGGATCAACTCGACGAAAAGTACGAAACAGATCACGAAAGCGATGAACATGGTTTCGGCGTCGAAACTGAACCGCGCTCAAGCACATAGCGCGAAGTTCCAACCTTACATGCTGAAAATGCAAGAGGTACTCGGAACCATTGCGAATGGCACGACAGGTGCGAGCCATCCGATGCTCGAGAAACGTCCCGTCAAAAAGACGGGCTATATCGTCATCACATCGGATCGCGGCTTAGCTGGTGCATATAACGCCAACGTGCTGCGTGAAGTCTACCGGGAAATCAAAGAAAAGCATACTGCGGACAGTTACGTTCTCTTCGTGGTCGGTAAAGTCGGTGTCCAGTTCTTCCGTTCACGCGGAATCACGGTCACGGATGCGATCACAGGCTTGAACGATTCTCCTTCGTATGTCGACGTCGCTGAGATCGTGAAGCGCACAGTGAGTGCGTTCACGATCGGCGAAATCGACGAGCTCAAGCTGTGCTACAACCACTTCTTATCTGTCATCAGCCAAGAAGTGAAAGTCGAAACTCTTCTCCCACTCGGAGAAATCGAAGCTTCGTCTTCGACGACTTATGAGTACGAGCCAAGCGAGGAACAAATCCTTGCTGAACTCCTCCCGCGTTATGCGGAGAGCTTGATCTTCGGTGCGCTTCTTGACGCGAAAGTAGCAGAACATGCGTCACGTATGACAGCAATGCAAAGTGCGACAGATAACGCAGATGACTTGATCGGTCGATTGACTCTCGTCTACAACCGAGCTCGACAAGCTGCGATCACGCAAGAAATCACAGAGATCGTCAGTGGGGCTGCTGCGCAGCAGTAATCCCGACTGGCGTAACGATAGGTAGGAGGAAACACGATGAACGAACTCGGTTTAAAAGGCCGCGTCGTCGCGGTCATGGGACCTGTCATCGACGTTAAGTTCGAAGGACACTTACCGAACATCTACAACGCGCTTCGTATTCAATATACGCCGCAAACTGTAGAAGAAGTGGCTATCGACTTGACGCTTGAGGTCGCCCTGCACCTTGGTGACGACGTCGTCCGTACCATTGCGATGGACTCTACGGATGGAGTACGCCGTGGAATGGAAGTACTCGATACGAATGCTCCAATCTCGGTACCCGTCGGAGAAGCGACACTTGGTCGCGTCTTCAACGTACTCGGTAACCCAATTGATGAAAAAGAAATCGCTGCTGACGTGGAACGTCTTCCGATCCACAAAAAAGCACCGACTTTCGATAACCTTTCAACGAAAGTTGAAATCCTCGAGACTGGAATTAAAGTCGTCGACTTGCTCGCTCCTTACATCAAGGGTGGTAAGATCGGTCTCTTCGGTGGTGCCGGTGTAGGTAAGACCGTCCTCATCCAGGAATTGATCAACAACATCGCGCAAGAGCACAGCGGTATCTCGGTATTCGCAGGTGTTGGTGAGCGGACGCGTGAAGGAAATGACTTGTTCCACGAGATGACGGATTCAGGCGTTATCAAACAAACAGCGATGGTCTTCGGTCAGATGAACGAACCACCGGGTGCACGTCTTCGTGTTGCCTTGACTGGTTTGACAATGGCAGAATACTTCCGTGATGAGCAAGGACAAGACGTTCTTCTCTTCGTTGATAACATCTTCCGTTACACACAAGCGGGTTCTGAGGTATCGGCCCTTCTCGGTCGTATGCCATCTGCCGTTGGTTACCAGCCAACACTCGCAACAGAGATGGGTATGCTCCAAGAGCGAATCACATCAACAAACAAAGGTTCGGTTACATCGATCCAAGCGGTTTATGTACCAGCCGATGACTATACTGACCCGGCTCCTGCGACGACGTTTGCTCACTTAGATGCAACGACGAACCTTGAGCGCCGTCTCTCTGAGATGGGGATCTATCCTGCCGTGGATCCACTTGCTTCAACATCACGCGCCCTTTCACCGGAAATCGTCGGCGAAGAGCACTACGGTGTTGCACGTCAAGTTCAGGAAACACTTCAGCGTTATAAAGAACTTCAAGATATCATCGCGATCCTCGGTATGGACGAGTTGTCAGAAGACGACAAATTGACTGTACACCGTGCGCGTCGTATCCAATTCTTCTTGTCGCAGAACTTCCACGTAGCTGAGCAGTTCACAGGACAAAAAGGATCGTACGTCCCAGTTAAGGACACGATCCGCGGCTTCAAAGAAATCCTCGAAGGTAAACACGATGACTTAACGGAAGAAGCATTCCGTCTCGTCGGTCCGATCGAAGATGCGATTGAAAAAGCGAAGGCGCTTGTCTAAGTGACAAAGCATAAGGGGGACTTGAGATGAACACACTTCATGTCAATATCGTCACCCCGGATGGCGAAGTGTATGATGGCGATGTCCGTATGGTCGTTGCGAAGACGATTTCTGGTGAGATCGGGGTTCTCCCGCACCACGTCCCACTCGTGACACCACTCGACATCAGCATCTTGAAGTTGCGCCACGAAGATGGCGGACGCACGTTGATCGCTATCAGCGGTGGCTTTATGGAAGTGCGCCAGGATACTGTAACGGTTCTTGCGGAAACTGCGGAGCAAGCAGACAAGGTCGACTACGACCGTGCTGCAGCTGCGAAGGTTCGTGCAGAACGTCGTCTCCAGGACACGAAATTATCAGAACTCGAATTCAAGCGTGCTGAACTTTCACTGAAACGAGCAGTTAACCGTCTCAGCTTGAAAGACTACGGTCGCGATTGATGTCGATCAAAGACTCGATTCCTTCATGGAATCGGGTCTTTTTTTGTACGACGCATCAATGAATGAGTGCGAAGAAGCGTTTTCTGAGCGAGGCGCTTGGAATCAGGTTTAGGAAGCGAAAAATATGTAAAAGAACACTATATGCCTTGTTTTCACGATTTCTTCAACAGAAAGCTCATGATTTTCCTCATTTGCTCTTCAATAAATATATTTTATGCGATAAAATAAATGCAGCTTGTGTCATTTTGTTTGCGCAATCATTCATTTTATGAAATCATGGTAAAGTTGAAGAAATTATGAAGAAGAGGTGCAATGGTAGTGACGTCAATTGGTATTAGTGCTCTGATCAGCATGCTCATGTACGTGATCGCCATCTTGTTTGCTTGGTGGGTGATGTTACCAATCAAATGGGATAAATTCCTGCAACATCCTAGAGGTCCACAGGCGGTTTTACTACGTGTCCTGCTTGCTGTTGCTCTTGGTTCCAGTCTGGCGCGCTTTTTACTTGAATATGCGGGTTTTGCGCAACGTCTGAAATTCTTATTCAGCTGAACTTGTAACTTCATTGTAAACCTTGTATCGTGAAACTGGATTACCATGGAAAAGGACACTGTTCTTTAATGAAAGAACACAGTCAATTTATCAATCATCGAAACAGTCGCGTAGTAGTTTTAACTATTGGGAGTTTCTCTTCTATCGGTTCATCTCGAACCGCATACGCACTTATCACGCCATCATAAATAGAACAGAAACGAAGCAGAGGAGTATGGGGAATGGAAAAAATCGTTGTCCGAGGCGGACGTAAATTAGCTGGCACAGTCAAAGTAGAAGGTGCAAAAAATGCCGTATTAAAAACACTCGTTGCAACATTGCTTGCATCAGAAGGGAAATCCGTCCTTCAAAACGTACCACGTTTAGCAGACGTCTATACGATCAATAACGTGTTGCGCAACTTGAACGCGGAAGTCGAATTCGATGCGGAAGCCAACACGGTGACGGTCAATGCAGAGCCGAATCTTAAAGACGAGGCACCACTCGAGTACGTGCGTAAGATGCGAGCTTCGATTCTCGTCATGGGTCCATTACTTGCACGCCTCGGGCGCGCACGCGTTGCAATGCCAGGTGGCTGTGCAATCGGATCACGTCCGATCGATCTTCACTTGAAAGGCTTCGAAGCGATGGGCGCGAAGACGATCATCGGAAACGGATTTGTTGAAGCGCATGTCGACGGTCGTCTCCAAGGTGCAAAAATCTATCTTGACTTCCCATCAGTCGGTGCGACAGAGAACATCATGATGGCTGCGACACTCGCAGAAGGAACGACAGTCATCGAGAACGTCGCAAAAGAACCAGAAATCGTTGACCTTGCGAACTTCTTGAACGCAATGGGCGCAAAAGTCCGCGGTGCAGGTACAGAAACGATCCGCATCGAAGGCGTCGAGAAATTACACGGTGCAACACACTATGTCATTCCTGACCGGATCGAAGCAGGTACGTTCATGATTGCAGCAGCGATCACAGAAGGTGACGTCGAAGTCATCGGTGCTGAGCGCGAACACCTTCGTCCACTCATCTCGAAGATGGAAGAGATGGGCGTTAAGATCACGGATACAGAAGAAGGACTCCGTGTCGTTGGTCCAGCAAAACTTGAAGCGGTTGATGTCAAGACGATGCCACACCCTGGTTTCCCGACAGACGTTCAAGCACAGATGATGGCTCTCGTCCTCAAAGCAGGCGGCACATCGGTCATCACGGAAACAGTTTTTGAGAACCGTTTCATGCACGTTGAAGAATTCCGTCGCATGAACGCGGACATCAAGATTGAAGGTCGCTCGTCGATCATCAATGGTGGTGTACAGTTACAAGGTGCGGAAGTTCTTTCAACGGATCTTCGCTCAGGTGCTGCACTCGTCACAGCAGGATTGATCGCTGAAGGCGAAACGCGTGTCGGTGCGCTTCACCACATCGATCGTGGATACGTCGACTTCCACCTCAAACTTCAAGCACTCGGTGCAGACGTCGAACGTGTGACAGAAGAAGCGGCAATCGTCGAAGAAACGGCAGCAACAAAGCTTTAATTCCAATTATCCAAGCATCATCTCATGTTTTTGAGATGATGCTTTTTTGCTGTATTTTCAAAAAGATGACAATGAAATGTGAAAAGCGAAAAAGAAAGTCGTTTCGTTATGAGGCGTATGCTAGAATTGAAAAGTATGTATACATAAATGGGTTAGACGTCCAAACGACGTTCTATATTTTGGAAGAATAGCCATCGGGTAAAGGAGAGCACACGAGATGTTTTCAAAAGATATCGGAATCGACTTAGGGACGGCGAACGTCGTCATTCATGTCAAAGGGAGAGGCATCGTCCTCGATGAGCCATCGGTCGTCGCGATCGATAAGGCAACAGGTAAGATTCATGCAGTAGGAACGGAAGCACACTTGATGGTAGGGCGGACACCGGGGAACATCGTCGCGATTCGTCCTTTACAAGACGGAGTCATCGCGGACTTCGAGATGACGGAAGCAATGCTTCGCCATTTCATCGATAAGATTGAAGTCCGTAAGATGTTCGGTGGCGTCCGGATGTTGATCTGTACACCAGCAAGCATCACGACGGTTGAAGCGAAGGCGATTCGTCAAGCCGGTGAAAAATCAGGCGCAAAGACGGTCTTCCTCGAAGTCGAGCCGAAGGTCGCAGCAGTCGGTGCTGGTATGGACATTTGGATGCCAGCAGGGCACATGGTCATTGATATCGGTGGGGGAACGACGGACGTCGCTGTACTATCGATGGGTGATATCGTATGCGGGGAGACGATCAAAGTCGCAGGAGATCGCTTCGACCACGACATCATCCGTTCAATCAAGGATACACATAAGCTCATCATCGGGGAACGGACGGCACAAGCGGTCAAGACGACAGTTGCTACTGTTTCAGAAGACGGACGGAGCGAACAGATGGATATTCGGGGACGCAATCTCGTGACAGGCTTACCGCACAACATCACGGTGACATCAGAAGAGATGCACGAAGCGCTCGCGGAAGCAGCGATGGAAATCGTCGAAGCAACGAAGCGTGTGCTCGAGAAGACGCCACCAGAGCTTGCAGCGGATATCATCGATCGCGGTATCATCCTGACGGGTGGGGGCGCACTCCTTGACGGCATCGATCAACTGCTTGCAAAAGAACTCGGACTACCGGTTCTGATCGCAGAAGATCCAATGCTATGTGTCGCACGCGGTACAGGCATCATGCTCGATAATCTAGGCAAGTGATGAAAAGATGGAAGTGTTCTCAACGGAGAATGCTTCTTTTTTTGTAGCATTCATTTTGCGAATTAATGAAGAGTAGAGGACAACTGGAAGAAATACTTGAACGATTCAAACGCTAGACATTTCACATTGTGAAGTGTATATTAGAAGTTGTTGTATTGAAACGAATTGTAAAATAAAAGGAAGTGATGCCACAATGCCATTGTGGAAAAGAAATTTAGTCGTCGTTTGGTTCGGTAGTTTTTTGACCGCTGCAGCCCTCAGTCTCGTTTTACCGTTTTTGCCCTTATTCATTGAAGAACTTGGTGTCGACAGCCGACAAGACATTACGACCTGGTCCGGCATCGCCTTTGGTGCAACGTTCCTCGTCGCTGCGATCGTCTCACCAATCTGGGGACGTCTCGCTGACCGAAAAGGACGGAAGCTGATGTTGCTTCGTGCAAGTCTTGGTATGTCGATCGTCATGTTCTTGATTAGTTTCGTTCAAGACGTCTATCAACTCGTATTCTTACGTCTTGTCATGGGAGCCGTATCCGGATTCATTTCAGCCGGCATTACACTCGTTGCTTCCCAAACCCCAAAAGAGAAAAGTGGCTGGGCGCTCGGCACCCTGTCGACCGGTGGGATTGCCGGTGGATTGCTAGGACCTCTCATTGGAGGATTCCTCGCCGACGTTGTTGGGCTTCGACCCGTTTTTCTCTTTACGAGCGTACCGCTCTTCATTACCTTCCTCGTGACCTACTTCTTAGTTAAAGAAGAATTCGTCCCAATGGAAGTTAAAAAGATGGCGTCCGCGAAGGAAATCATCCAGTCGCTGCGTCATCCGGAACTGATTTTAAGTCTCTTTTTGACGACGTTCCTGATTCAGTTCGCGGCACAATCAATCAGTCCGATCCTGTCGCTCTATGTCCGGGAACTCAGTCCGGGTACAGAACGTCTCGCGTTACTATCCGGGATCGTCGCTTCGGCACCTGGGATCGCGGCATTGATTGCAGCGCAACGACTCGGTCGTCTATCGGATAAAATCGGAGCAGAGCGTGTCTTGTTTTTTGCGCTACTTATTTTTGCGGCGTTCTTGATTCCGCAAGCATTCGTCACGGATACGAGCCAATTGATCGTCTTACGGATGGGAATTGGTTTTGCGACAGCAGCACTAATGCCGTCCGTCCAAACGTTGCTTCGGAAGAATACGCCAGCCAATGCGTCAGGACGGATTTTTGGATATAACCAGTCCGCGCAGTTCATGGGGAACTTCCTCGGACCACTCGCGGGTGGACAGATTGCCGGGCACTTCGGCTTTGAAGCGTTATTCCTCTTCACTGGACTGATCGTCATCACGAATGCCGTGTTAGAGCGGACACAAACAGCAGTGCTTAGTAAAAATAACGGATAAGGTAAAACACGTCGACTCTAACGAAGGAGTCGACGTGTTTTTTGTCTTAAGAAGGCGGTTCGAGAATGTCTTCCAAAAAGGAAGGTTGAGAATGTTTCAGTTGCTCCTGGACGAGAGAAGAGAGCGCACGCACCTTGAAATCCGCTGCATAATGGAACAGGCCGTTATCGAGTTCCGTGATGGATACAGGAACGAGAAAAATCTCGGGATGAATCAATGAGGCAAGTGTCACGTTTAGTTCGATGTTTTGATGAATCGGCAGACGAATCGAAGAGTAGAAGAACAGCGTCTTATTCGTACATCGGTTGATCAGGATATCAGAGGATCCGACTTGGATGGCTCGACCGTTTAGCCGGGTAATCGTGATTTGAGCGAATAACGATAAGATCGCTTCGACTGGAGCGGCTGTACCGGTGTGTTGAGGATATAACATCCCTTTCGTCAGTAATTTTTCAAAAGTGCTCTCTGACACAGGTTTGCTAAACAAATAACCTTGAATCAGGTCGCACTGTAACTCGCGATAAAAGTCGAGCTGCGGAATCGTTTCGATGCCTTCTGCGACGACTGTCAATTGAAACTCCTTTGCCATGAAGAGAATGCTTTTGACGACGGAACGACTTTTTGGATCGTGCTCGATCAGTTGCGCGAGAGAACGATCGATCTTCAGGCAATTGATCGGATAGCGCTGGACGTGAGAGATCGATGAATAGGCGGTACCGAAGTCATCTAAAGAGATATGGACACCGAGTGCAGAAATTCGTTCTAGAATCTCATGGATTTTATCGCTTTCAAGTAAGATGTCGGACTCGAGTAATTCAATCTCAAGGAGATGACCCGGTACTCGGTATCGTTGAAGATATTGTTCGATGACTTGTCCGAAATCTCCGTAAAACAGACGCTTCGGGGAGACGTTGATGGAAATCGGAACGATGTTCGAATGGCGTTGTTCACGAAGCTTACTGAGAAAACGACATGTCTGATCGAGTACCCAATCCCCAATGTGGAGATACATCTCACTTTCTTCCGACAAGGAGAGGAAATCCTTTGGCGTCAAGCGTCCCCACTCCGGATGATTCCAGCGAATTAACGCTTCGGCTCCTTGAATATTTCCGTTCCAGCCGTCGACTTTCGGCTGGTATTCGAGGACGAGCTGCTCGTTTTGAATGGCGTACCGTAAATCCCGTTCGAGTTCATAACGGCGATACATATCAATATCGAGCGTCGTCGAGTAAAACTGATAATTGCTCTTCGTTCGTGATTTCGCACGCCGGAGTGCTGTATACGTTTGTTTCAATAATTCGTCTGCTGATAGTTTATCGTTGACGACGTATGTGATACCGATATAGACGTTCGTGAACAATTCATAAGACAAGACATCAAAACGTTTTTCAGACAGCTTCAGTAGCTGATGGCTTAGTTTCACGATAGCTGTCTCATCAATCGGTTTCTTAATGATGAAGAGATACTTATCACCGAACAGATGACCGACGAAATGATCTTGATCTGCAAAGCGACGCACTTCAGTACTCGTCTGGCGAATCCATTCATCTCCGACATCATGTCCGAAACGTTCATGAATGACATTGTATTGCTTAAAGGTGACAGCAAGCAACGTAAACGATGTTCGTGTCTTCAATAAACTCGTGATTTCCTCGAGTAAAAAGGCGCGGTTCGGTAACTGAGTTAGCGAGTCATGCATGGAGAGATGCCAAATCGTATGCTGTTGCTCTTTTAAAATCGTAATGTCAGACGAGACCCCATAATGACCCGAGACATCGCCCTTATTATCAAGAATTGGAATACAGGTTTCCTCGATCCAAAAGACATTGTCGAGGAGTTGGAGGCGATAGACGTGTCGGATGACCTTACCGTTACGAATCTCAGGATACGAGAGTTCTAAATGTGTTAAATCCTCGGGGTGAATCAGTGTCCGCCATAACTGGGGTTCCTTTTCAATCCGGTTCAGGATGTGCTGATAGGGAGCTAAAAAACCGGCTGATTGAAACGTGACGGTTTGCGGATGATAGATATGTTCGTAAATGGACGTATCCAGTGAGCCGAAGACATCCTTTAAGGACTGAATGGCATGATCGCGTTCGCGTTCAAGACTCGTCAGCTCCGTAGCATCATGCAGAATGAAGTTGACGCAGCGGGGAGAAGAGTTTTGCTGAAGTAAGGCATCACAACGAACGACTTTCGTATAGTGACGTCGTTTGCTCATTCGAAGGGACATCGAGAATTCAGCAATCTGCTCGTCACACAAGGCAGTACTCTGTTGTAAGAATAGATCGCGGTCTTCCGGGTGGATTTCGTCGAGCAGTTCGTATGCATCCATTTGTGCGACATGACGCTGTGACCATTCTAGCAATTGACTAAGTGCGGCATCGGCAGTCAGTTGTTTCGTCGAAGGAATATATTCAAGAAAGGTGACGCCGTCAAGCGTCGTCGTCAACTGTTCCTTTGCAAGTAGACGATTATAAGCGGTACGTAATTCTTTTTGTTGGGAGACGTCACGCGCAATGCCGTAAAGTCCAATGATGACGTGTTGATTGTAGAGGGGAATGTTCGTGACGTTGACAGTCAGGATTTGACCATCTTTTCGTTGAATGTCCGTTGTGAAATGAATCGTTTCGCCTTCGTGAACACGATGTTTTAGTGGTGCAATACGTTCAGCTTCTGATTTGATGAGCAGCTCGCTGAAATGCATACCACGGATCGCGTCGGTAGGATAACCGAGTAAAAGAGGTAGCTTATTATTAAATGCGATGAAATTTCCTTTCAAATCCATCGTATAAACTGCATCCGGGTGATTTTCAAGGAAGTGGGTCATGTCTGTCAACAGTGTGAAATCTAAAGAAGGAGTGGTCGATTGGTTCGTACGTCTTTTAAAGAAAGACACCGTCATCACCTCGTTTCAACTGGTCGATATGAACTACTTCTAATTATACCCAATTGGAATAATTATGAATATGAAACGAATTCAAAAGAAGGAGAATGATTTTTTGATAGGAATAGTAGTACTTTAGATGCAACTCAGAATTTTATTCCCTTTTTTTGAAAAAAACTCATAATCTGAAGCAAACGGACCGATATACTAAAAGATAGAATTGAACATGAAGTCAATGAGGAGATGAAATATAGATGTTACGCGGAATGTATACGGCATCCGGTGCGATGCAGGCATTGCAACGCCAACAAGAGATGTTGAGTAATAACTTAGCGAATGCACGGACGCCCGGCTTCCGTGCCGATCAAGCATCCCTGCGCACGTTTCCGGAGATGATGATCCATCAAGCGGCGACGAATGAACGGACGGGAATTCGACCTGCTGGAAACGTCGGTACGCTCGCGACAGGTGTGTTTATGCAGGCGGCGACACCGAACTTCGCACCTGGATCCATCACGGAGACAGGAAATGCGACGGATTTACAGATTAGTTCGATCGACGGTGTGCCGATGTTCACGATTTTCCATAATACGGGAGAAGGAACAGGAATCGAAGGAGAAACATTGTATACGACGAATGGGCAGTTCGCAGTCGATGGAGACGGTATCTTACGGACGACGGACGGCGATCAGGTACTCGATGAAGACGGTAACTTCATGAATGTCGGCAATGACGATTTCAAAGTCTCACCTGAAGGTATCGTGACGCGGGGGAACGGAGAGCAAGTCGGACGACTTGGACTCGTGACGACGAATAATACGGAACAACTTGAACGAGTCGAGAACGGACTCTACCGGGCTCCTGAAGCGTTGGCACAAGGAAACGTCAAGGTCGATCAAGGGGTACTTGAACTAGGGAACGTCGCAATCGAACAAACGATGGCAGAGATGAACGCTGGTCTGCGTCAGTTTGAAGCGAATCAAAAAGTCATTCAAGCGTATGACCGGACAGCGGAAAAGGCAGTTTCTGAAATCGGTCGCGTCCGATAATGAAAGGGGAACACCATGCAATCACTCTATACGTCAGCTAGTACAATGGCGCAATTACAAAAACAACTCGATACGACCGGGCACAACTTAGCGAATGTCGATACGAACGGATATAAACGTCGTGACGCCCAGTTCAAGGAGCTGTTGACGCGTAACATCCAGAACCAACCGGCTGCATTGCAAACGGGACCTTTATCGACACCGGCCGGCTTACGAATCGGTGTCGGCGGCTATGTCGCCAATGAAGCGACGCGCTTTTCGATGGGAACGTTCAAACGGACGGACCGGGCACTCGATGCCGCCTTATCGGATCCGCATCATTTCTTTGCGGTCATCGATCGGGATGGGGTGACGAAGTTCACGCGAGACGGAAACTTCCAACTATCTCCGCAAGCCGATGGGCGTATTCAATTGACGGATGACGCGGGACGGTCTGTCGTTAACGGTCAAAATGAACCAATTCTCTTACCTGCGGATGCGACGGGTGTCGAATTGAACAAGGACGGCAACGTCACGGGAATCGTCAATGGAGAGCGCCGTGTCCTCGCACGACTTGCTGTCGGGTATGTCGACAATCCGAATCAGTTGACGGAAGATGGAGCCGGCTTGTTTACAGCACCAGGACAGTATGAAACAGTCGATGGAAATCCATTGACGGTCGGCACACTCGAGTCGTCGAACGTCGATATGGCGACCGAGATGACGAATTTGACACAGATTCAACGGGCGTATCAATTCAATTCAAAAGCACTGATGACGACCGATCAGATGATGGGAATCGTCACGTCACTGAAATAACATGAAAAAGCAGATCGCCTCAGATTTGAGTGCGGATCTGCTTTTTACGTTCAGTCTTGTAGCGCTTGATAAATAGCGGCCATATCAGCATCCCCATGGTCAAGCTTTGCCTTCGTATAACTACGATCCGCTGCTTGAGCGAGCGGCAACTCGAGCTGCTGACGTTTTGCTTCAGTTATGATCAGCCCGAGATCCTTCGCCATCAAGCGAAGCGGGAAGGCAGACGGGAAATCGTTGTTCCGGTACATGTCCCGTTTACCGGTGAAGAGCGGCGTGTTCATGCCCGATGCACTGATCATCTGGATCAGCTTCTCTTTCTCAAGACCCGCACCTTCTCCGAGCAATAACGTCTCCGCGACTCCTTGTCCGACGACGGCGAGTAAGAGGTTGATGGCAAGTTTTGCCGCACTTCCTGAGCCATGTGGACCGAAATGGATCGTTTCCTTTCCGAGTAGATCAAGATACGGCTGACAAGCCGTGACGACGTCTGCGTCACCGCCAGCAAGCAAGACGAGCTGCCCGTTTTCTGCGACGGGGACAGACCCCGAAACAGGAACTTCAAGATACGTCCCACCATTCTCTTCGACAAGCCGAGCCATCTGCTTTGTTTCATCTGGCGAGATTGTACTTAAATTGACGATCGTCTTACCGACAAGCTCCTCTTGCACGCTGTCGAGAACGGACGCGACAGCTGGTCCGTCCGCGAGCATGACGAAGATGATGTCGCTTTGATGTACTGCGTCCTTAGCTTCTTTGACCGCTGTTGCTCCTCGATCAGTCAACGGCGCTGTTTTTTCATACGTCCGGTTGTAGACGATCACGTCATGCCCACCGTCAAGCAGACGTTTTGCCATCGGTATACCCATATGTCCTAAACCAATCCATCCCAGTTGCATGTTGATTCCTCCTTATCCTAATGCGCTTTTGACTATACCCCGCACGTCGTCGAATCTAACGACAAAAAAGACCGTCCACATGATGTGAACGGTCAGGTGATTAATCTTCATACGTGAGGATGGTCGAGATGACAGCAATCGGGAAACGGATCGTAAAGGTTGATCCAACACCGACGACGGATTCGACATCAATCGTTCCGCTGTGGTGTTTAACGATTTCCTTACAGATCGATAGACCAAGACCGGTTCCACCGATTTTCCGTGTCTCGGAGTTATCGACACGGTAGAACTTATCGAACAACTTCGGAAGCGCGTCTTGTGGAATCCCGATGCCTTCATCCTGGATGCGGATTTGGGCGAAACCAAGTTCATTTGTAATCCGTATCAAGACCGTCCCACCGCTCGGTGAGTACTTGACGGCATTGCTGAGCAGGTTGTTGAGCAACTGCTTCATCTTTTCTGCGTCGCCGTCGATCATGATCGGTCCACGTGCCTCGAAATCAATCGTGTGTGTCTCATGCGAGACATCATAGAACTCGATTAAATCCTGGGCGAGTTCGACGACATCAAATGTCGTCATCTCGTAACGGTGTTCGCTCGATTCCATCCGTTGGACATCGAGGAAGTCATTGACGAGCGTCGTCAGGCGACCCGTCTCGGAGTGGATCGTCTGGAGATATTTCCGTTGCCGTTCTTCCTCGAACCGTTTATTAAGCATCAGCTCGGTGAAGCCATAGATCGAAGAGAGTGGGGTCCGTAATTCATGCGAGACGGTCGAGACGAATTCTTCCTTCATCCGCTCGGCTTCCGTTTCCTTTGTGACGTCACGGAGAACAAGCATCGTACCGACCCACATGCCGTCGACTTCAATCTTCTCGGCATAAATCTGGATGTACGTACTCTGTTTTCGAATCGAGACGATCAAGCTATCTTTTGGTAAATTCAGCTCAACGATCTGTTCGATGTAACGCTCAAATGGTGCTGGTTCATCGATGATGTCAGCGAGTGCCTGCATCGCTTGCTGGAAGGCAGAGCGCTCTTCGTCTTTGAACTCTGTTGGTACTTCCGGGAACAACGTCATCAGCGGTTCGTTGACGAGCAATTCGTCCGTCTCATGTTCGATGTAGACGACGGCTTCACGAATCGAGTTTAATAGTTGGGTCGTCTTATTCTTCTCACGAATCATTTCTTCATAAATGCCCATCCGGAGAAGGGAAAGCGATAATTGATGCGAGAACGACAAGATGTCATCCATCTGTTCCGCTGTGAAGGCGTCACGATAACGAACGAGATAGATACAGGCGATCATGTGCTCTTTCGTCGGATCAAGAACTGGGACTGCGACCTCATACATATAGTATGGGTATGGAAGCGGACTCTCATGCGCGACCTGTTTCGATGAATGAACTGGACGCTTTAGGAGGCGTGCGCGGTGCAAGAGTGATTGATCATCGGAGACAAGACGACCGACCATCTCTTCCGTCATCCCATAATCGATCGTTGAACGGACTTCCTGTTGATCAAGGAACAACAATGCACCAATCTCAGAATGTGTGATCGAGACGAGCTTCTCGATGATTTCCGGATACGCCGTCAGTGTCTCACGGGACGCAAGCGTCTCGGTCAATTCATTGCGATACTTGAGATGTTGTTCGCTCCGAAGCGTGATATCGAGTGCTTCCTCAAGCTCTTCCTGTTGCGCTTGCAGTTCTTCTTGCTGGGCGACGAGTTCTTCCTGTTGTGCCTGGAGTTCTTCGTTCTTCGCCAGCATATGGACCTTGTTGTCGGCAATCGATGCCGCCATTTGATTGAATGATGCCGTCAGCGTATGCAGCTCGTCCTTCCGTTTCGGTAATGGAATCGCTTGGATGTCTTCACCTGTTGCAAGCAAAGCGCTATCGCGAGACAGTGCGTTGACCTGCTTCGTAATGCGGCTGATGAATGGACGAACGAGAGAGAAGAGGACGAGAATCAAGACGACGAGGTTCGACAGCCAGATGAACTGAGCGACACGCATTTCGCCAAGAAGATCGTTCTTTGCCTCGACTTCCTTCCCTTGAATCAACGTCAGATAATCAGCAAGTAACGTATCAATCCGTGTCATGTCGACATCAGCGTCTGATAAACTAACCGATCCGCGTATTGTTCCGTTTGCATTAAACAGATCCTTCCCATTCGAAAGCGCAGCAAGGGTATCAGGGTCGACAAAAGCTTCATCGATTTTCCCGTCTTTCTTCCCGTCGACGTATTCAGTAAGGAGCGGCAGTGCTGTTCCGAAATAATCGTCATACATTTGACGTGTCGCGGTTGCGTACTCTTTTCCTTGCTCGTACACGGCGTACTTCTCGAACCATGTCGTTAAACGATTGATTTCCTGTTGATTCGTCTTGACGGTATCCAGTGTTTCCTGTGAGCCGGTCAATAAGTAGGATTTAACGTTACTTTGCGCGACGGTCCACTCACTAGCGAGGTCATTCGCATTCGTTCGTCGTTCACGTAAGTCATCGAATGTCGCATTCGCCTGATCGATTTTTTGTTCCGTGTAGAAATAAACGATCGCAGACGTGATGCTGAGTGCGACGAACACCATATAGAAGGCGAACATCAATTGGCGACCGATGGTATGGTTGATCCATTTCACTGGGGTATCCTCCGTATTCTATTTTACATGTATGAAAAAGATTGCTTAAGTTCGAATATATTCATCTTACGCACATTCAAGGGTCTCGGCAAATTTGAATCTGCAAATCTCATTAAAACAAATATATCATATATTGGTTAAAATGGAGGAACCGATATATTTTCTGAGAATAAGGATTAAGAAGCGTTGTTTTAAGGAAAACAATAGAGGATATGGAACTTCATACTTTAAATTAGGGAAGTGGTTAGATGCAAAAAATGTTCGAAAACAAATGGTACCGATTCGCCTGGTGGATCATGACGTTACTCATCATCGTCTGGATTGGCGATCATGTCACGTTCCTGTTCCGACCGGTCGCGATTTTGCTTCAAATGGTCGTTCCGCCGCTTGCGATCGCCGGGATTCTCTATTATGTCCTGCTGCCGATCGTTGAGTTGCTCGAGAAAAAGATGAAGCGACGGCCTGCTGTCTTGATCGTCCTCGTTGGTCTGATCGGAATCTTGACGACGCTCGGCTTCATCTTTGGTCCGATGCTATCAGAACAGATCACACAGTTCGTCAACTCGATTCCGACACTTGCGACGCAGTTTCAGCGTCAATTGATCGATGTCCGAGAGCAACTTGAAAACAGTTCGGTGTTCTCACGCTTCCTCTCAGGACCAGATAACTTGTTCAATAAGTTTTCCGGTAACATCTCGGAATACGCTTCGACTTTCCTCAAGAACATCGGTACGGGCGTTGGTGGATTCGTCAGTGTCGTGACGACGACGGTCGTGACGATCGTCATCATCCCGATCATGTTGATCTATATGTTGCTTGATGGCGATAAGCTCAAAGGCAATCTCGTCAAGCTGATGCCGTATGAGTATCATAAAGAGACGAAAAAAATTCTCGGGGACGTCCACTTGACGATCATGAGTTACATCCGAGGTCAGGTCATCGTCAGTATCGGGGTCGGGATCATCGCCTACATCGGATACTTAATCATCGGGATTGATTATGCGTTGCTGCTTGCGTTGTTTGCGACACTGACGAACATCATTCCATTCCTTGGTCCGGTCCTCGGTGTCATTCCGGCATTGATCGTCGGGTTCATTCAGGATCCGATTCTTGCGATTTATGCAATCATCGTCATGACGGTCGCGCAACAGATCGATTCGCACATCATGTCACCGCTCGTCCAAGGGAAAACGCTCGATGTCCATCCATTGACGATCATCATCGTCCTGCTGGTTGCGGGGAATATCGCTGGATTCTTCGGGGTCTTACTCGGTGTTCCGTTCTACGCCGTCATGAAGGTCGTCATCCTGAACATCCGTCGTCTCTATCATCTTCGGTCGCAAAAGAAGATGGTCATCACGGAAGAAGAGAAGACGTTCGATACGATTGTCACGGAGCGCGATTGAGTTTTGAAATTCACGTAAAAGTGCGTCATACTGAAGACGTAGTTAAGAAAAAGGGGGCAGGGATCAGATGGATTCACGTCATACCGAAGAACAAGCCGATTTACTGGCATTGCAGAAGTTTCAACACAACTTCGAGAACAGCCTCAAGTCGAGTATCATTTATCTCTTGCGTGATGGGGCGTTGACGATCGGGGAACTCGAGCAACGGATTGATCAGTCACACGGTCAAATCCTCGAACAGCTGCAGGAGCTGATCGAAGATGGTCTCGTCGTTCAGCAGATGTCAGAAAAAGTGCACGGGCTGGCCTATTATTTAACGGCACCGGCAGAAGATCTCGTCCGTCAGTTCAAGGAATCGATTCGCTGGAGCAAACAGCATATTCGTTATTGAGGAACGTCAAAAGCCAGAGTCGCTAGACTCTGGCTTTTGTGTGGATCTTAACGACGTACGGCACTGAAGGCTTCTTCCGATTCAATGCCTGCTTTGTTGACAGCGGTAATGATGAAACGACCTGTCGCATCTTCTGGAAGTGGGAAGGCTTTCCGTTCGATGACATCTGTTGTACCGAGTTTTTTGCGTTTACCGTCTTTTTCTTGATAGATGTTGTATTTGACGACATCTTTATCCGTAGAAGCATACCAGTTCACGAATCCACCACTGACACGGACGTTCGTGGCTGGTTTCGGTGGTGTTTTGACGGGATCAGATGCTTTCTCATCGAGTTCTGTGAAAACGACGAGTCGATCATCATACGTTCCGGCATTTTGGTCAAACGTTCCGATACACGTGATCAAGTTAAGATTCCGTTTCTCCGAAGCACCAAAGATTTTTTGAAGCGGGGCATCCAAGTGATCGTATTGAACGAGCTTCTTGACGCGGAAGACGAGCGTCCGTCCCGAAGCATCCTTAATCTTGATTTGATCATTCTTCTTTAAGTCTCGTAGTTGATAGAAGACGGCAGGACCTGTTTTCGTATCGGTGTGTCCATCGATGACAGCATTGCCGACATCGCCCGGACGTGGACCAAACTTATACCAGCCGACTTGTTGTTCATTCTTTGGTGTCGCCATGGCGCCATTCTTATCAAGACCGACTTGCTCGACCTTTGTTTTGACGTCAAGCGTTGGAATCGAGAGAGTCTTTGGTAACTCGACTTCATTCGTCGAAAGATCCTTGAACTCTTTTTTGAAGATGTCCGATGGTTTTAACGGATCTTCTGCTGGCGCCTCCTTCTTATTCTCGGAAGAAGTCACCGTCTTGGGTGACGCCGTTCCTTGGGTGATGTTGGATGCTGCTTGTTCCGGCGTGCTAAAGAGCAGGAACAAGAGCGTTCCGACGGAAGCAACCATCAAAACGATGCTTGTCGGCAGTAACCATTTTCGCATGACGTGTAACTCCTTTCCGAGAGAAGGGTCTCTCTATGTAAAAACAGGATAGCAGATTGCTATCCTGTTTTTGATTATACCCAATTTCTTAGGCGTTTTGACGTTTGCGTGCGAGGACAAGACCAACTGCTCCGAGTGCGAGACCGAATACTGCGATTGCACCTGTTGTTGCAGCTGTGTTGTTGTCGCTCATACCACCGTTACCAGTGTTAGGCATTGAGCCTGGTGTACCATCCATGAATTTCTCTGGCGATTGTTTGACGATTGCTTCACCGAGGTTTTCACCTACGCCGTACATGTAAGCGTAAGACTCACGGAATGTGTCGACAGAACCTTTGTAGTCGCCTTCAACATACTGCATGAACGTATCTTGGACGTAAGTCTCGTGACCTGATACGGCTTCTTGTGCTGCTTTTGTTGGAAGGTTTTCTTCTGTTGCCGCACCGAGGAATGCACCGAAATCGTTCGAGAACATTTTGAGCATGTCTTGTGCGTCACCCATTAATTTTTTATCGTCATTGATTGCTGCTGTGACAAGGTTTGCTTGTGCTTCGATGTGGTTTTTCGTCCAAACTTGTTCGAACTGATCCGCACCGGCTTGACCGTAGATTGATTTGATCGCTGCTTTGAAGTCTGCAGTGTGCATATCTTCAGCCCAGTTTGCTGCATCGTAATCCTTCGCTTTATCAACACCAGCTGTCATGCTGAGGTTCGCAAGTGCAACGTGTTCAGCTGCAAGGCTGTTAAGTGTTGAACGAAGATCTGCTGCTTTTGAGTCAGCTTTCGTGTTATCGAATTTCTCAGGCATTTGTGTTGTGATAGCGACTGAGAGTGCTTTTGAGATATCGTACATGCGGCTGTATCCTTCACGGAATGTGTTGTACGATCCTTCGTAGTCACCAGCTGCATATTGCTGGAATGTTTTGTAGACGTCTGCTTCGTGCGCACGGAGGACTTCTTCAGCTGCTGCTTTCGGGAGTTTCCCTTCCGTTGCTGTATCGAGGAAGCTTGAGAGATCTTGTACGAACTCTTCTGTCTCTTTCTTCGAAGCGTTGATGCCGTCTTGGTCATCTGCTTTTACAGCTTTGACGAGGTCTGTTGTGTATTTGTTGTGATCGACGAAGATTTTCTCGAATTGTTTTGCCCCTTCGTCGCCGTAGACTGAAGCGATGGCTGGTGTCATATCGAGTGCATTTTGTTTAAGTGCGGCTTCGTAATATTCTGCGTCTTTTGAACCGTCATATTGTTTTTTCATGTCCATGACAGCGAGGACGAAGTGCTCAGAAAGTAACTGATCGAGTGTGGCACGAAGGTCAGCGGCTTTTGTTTTGACCGTGACGTTCTTCGGTGCTTCTTGTTTCATGTCATCTGCGCCACCAGAAGCGAATGCTGCTGTTCCTGGAAGTACGAGTGCTGCTGCCATTGCTGATGCTGCGAATTTTTTAGTGTGTTTCATGTTGAATCCATCCTCTCGATTTTAAGGTAGTGGAGCGCTTGCTTTGGTTTTTAATATGAAAAACGTTTGGAAGCGTTGATCTAAACTTGAATAGAGGGATGAAACCGGGCCCGTGTCATCCTGTGCTTGTAAGTGTTGCTCGTGAATCTGTAAGGCTTACGCGGGAGGTTGGCATTTGGATTTAAAAAAATGTGAGATTTACGGAAATAATGTGTTGCGAATTTTTAACTTCCTTATATAACAAAAGAAAACTTTTTTTAAATGTTTACCGATCGCTCGTGTTACACTAGCTAGGAACCAGGAGAAGACAAAGTCATTCCTGATATTGTTACCTGGTACTAATGTGCTATACTACGCTTAGACTGAATCAATGAAAGGTGATCAAAATGGTACAAGACCAAGCAGGTACGGAACAGCCAACGCGTGAACGTTCAAAGCGACATCAACAAGGCAAGGACGCCGGAACATCTGAAAAGAAAACACCACGTCTTCGGAAGTACACGACGCGACGTGTCCCAATTCTCGTCCGGTTGTTGATCGTTCTCGTTCTCGTCATCGTCGCACTGGTCGTCGGTGCAATGGTAGGGTATGCAACGTTTGGTGGTGGCGAGGCAATGGATGTGTTAAAGCTCGACACATGGACCCGCATCACCGATTTTTGGATGAAATCTTAATTTGTCAGTGATGGGAGCTGTTTAATATGTATACAATCGAACAAATCAAGGAAGTCATTCCGCATCGTTATCCCTTTTTGCTCGTCGATCGGATTTTAGAGGTCGAAGAAGGCAAACGCGCGGTCGGAGTGAAAAACGTGTCTGCGAACGAAGAATTCTTCAACGGACACTTTCCTGACTATAACGTCATGCCCGGCGTTCTCATCGTCGAGGCGCTCGCGCAAGTCGGTGCCTTCGCTGTCCTCAAGATGGAAGCGAATCAAGGAAAGCTTGCTTTCTTTGCCGGCATCGAGAACTGCCGCTTTAAACGTCAAGTCGTGCCAGGCGATCAATTGCGCCTCGAAGTTGAATTGACGAAGTTACGTGGACCTATCGGAAAAGGTCGTGCCACAGCGACGGTAGACGGGGAAGTCGCCTGCACTGCCGAATTGACATTCGCAATTAAGTGACGACCAGATGAAACGCTGGTTGCTTCCTCTCGCGATTTCCTTATTGATCATCCCTGGCTGTCAGCGTGCTGAAAAGGTCGAGACCGCTTCCCCATCGGTCATCGTCGACCCGATCAAACGGGCTGGTCAGACAGAGAACATCTCCGCCCAGATTTCCTTGACGAGTAAGGACCGGATGCGTTTGACGATCAAGACGACGAATGACATTCGTCTTGACGATCAACAAGTCGACATTCGCTTAGAGGTCTCGAATCAATCGATTCCGTTCCCATTCGTGTCGTTTTCCGCTAAAAAAATGGGTGAGATTCGCACGTACACTTCAGATACAACCGTTGAAGATGAAGTTTTCAACGAAAATCGCCTGCCTGTCCTTGTCATTGACGCCGGAGCAGGACGCGGGATTGAGATTCCGCTCGAAATCATCCGATGAACGATAAAGCGCCGACTCCTGTCACAGGAATCGGCGCTTTATCGTTTATTTGACGAGCGAGACGGCACGGTTTACGTCGAGACGACCGTAGCCGTATGAGGTGTCGTAGCCTTTCGTTCCAAGATCACGGGCGGACGACTTTAAGAGTTTCTCTGTCGCGCTCGGTGACAAGCTCGGTTTTAAGCTCATCAAAAGACTCGCGACAGCTGCGACGTGAGGGGCTGCCATCGAAGTCCCACTCGAATAGGCGAGTTCACCGTCACCGATATAACTCGGGATCTCAACGCCTGGGGCGACGAGATCGAGTCCTTTTCCACGGTTCGAGAACGGGGCGCGGACATCTTTTCGGTCCGTCGCGCCGACAGATAGAACATGCGCATAGCGCGCAGGATAGCTGATCGTCTTCGCGCCGTCATTACCGGAAGCAGCGACGACGAGCACCTTCTTCTGATCGGCGTATGCGATCGCATCCTCGATAGTGCGCGATTTTTCATCCATTTCTAGACTGAGGTTAATGACGCGGGCGCCTTTTTTGACCGCATGGAGAATACCACGTGCGACGTCCGACGTGGAGCCTTGCCCGTGTGCATCAAGGACACGAATCGGAATCAAGGAAGCCGCTGGATTGATCCCTTGAATGCCATACAGATTATCGGCATTCGCAGCGATGATTCCGGCGACATGGGAACCGTGACCGTCTGGATCGGTGACCGACGTCTTTCCGCGAATGAAGTCGTACCCGAGATCGGTCCGGACGCGTCCTGCGAAGTCGGCATAGGTCGAGTTGATCCCGGTATCGACGACAGCGACGAGTGTCGGCTGTAACGTTTTTCCGGCGAGGCGTTTTAAGGCAGCGGCGTAATGGATGTCAGCTCCGACTTTTCCTTTTCGTTGCCCTGTGTTCTGGAGCGACCATTGGTACGGGCGATACATATCCTTTGCCGTCCGGACGGTCTGTGTATGTTCGACGTAGTCAACAGCAGCTGATCGTTCTAAGTAACGTTTTGCCTGCGCTGCGGCAGCCTTCGTCTTGAACGTCCATTCTTCGAGGGACAGGCCCGGAAGCGACGATCGTGTCGCCTGGAGCGACGTCGAGACGGATTGTTTCAGACTACCGTGCTTCATCTTGACGAGGAGACTCGCGGTCTTTGACGTCGTCGCACTTGGTTTCATCGGCAGGAGCGGCTGGAGTTTACGAAGGATGAAGGGAATCTTGTAGCGGGTCCCCGGTTTCCCTTCGAAGACGACGTACTGCGTACCGGACCAGCTGAGCGGGAAGATCAACGCTTCGTCCTGCAGTTGGCGATACCGTTTGTAAGTCGTCCCTTTACTGTAATTCGTCTTTGAGGTATAGACGGAACCTTTCGAGCGATCGAGATCGAATTCGAGATGCGTTGCCCGTTCAATATAGAGGGCTGACGGTAGGGTGAAGACGGCACGTCCGGACGCATCATATGTACCGCGTAACGTCTGACTCGTCACCGGAAGTGGTGTCGTAGCAGCCGAGACGGCGGACGGGGTCAGGAGGCTGACACCGAGGAGGAGTGGAAGGATACGTTTCATGAAAAATCACGACCTTTACGGAAAATGGTGGAAAGTTGAAAAAAAGGACAGTTCAAACAAAATTATCTGGTTTAATTTTACGTTGTTGTTTAAAATTTAGATATGTTTTTCTTACAGAAACGGAGCTGAATGAGACACCATGAAAAAAATCATCATCTTTTTGTTACTCCTGATGTGGGGTGGGACGGGCATCGCTCCGGTCCAAGCCGAATCGAAATGGGACGTGACAGCAAGCGGGACAGGACCGTATACGTTGACCTTCACGGGAGAAGGCATCGTCGATGTGACGAGTGAGACGGCGCTTGCGTTCTCAGACGGTTTGACGGGAAGCGGCATCGATATCACTGCGCATCCGACGGTGACGTTCACAGCAGAGACGGCACCACGGATCGTCGTTACGGAACCAACGACACAGCAATCGATCCTCCTTGAGTTTCCGAAAGTCGACGCGGAGGAGCCGGCAACGGACAATCCTGCGAAACCGGGAAAACCCGTCACGGAACCGGAAGTTAAACCAGACGTCAAACCGGATACAGAATCGGTTACGCCGAATCAACCAAAACCGACGACGCCGACGAAGGAAAAGCCGGTCACGGAAACAAAACCATCTCCGGCGACGAACGTCAAGGCGACGAAGGGGCAAATTACGGGAACGGTCTGGTATGACGCAAACGAAGACGGGATTCGCCAAGAGACAGAAGCCCTTCTTGATGACGTCAGTGTCTTCTTGATCACGCCACGTGGCGACGTCACGGACATGGCGATCACGGAACAAGGGAACTACATATTCGAACAGGTGACGCCAGGGACGTATCAAGTCAAGGTCGATGGCTATGACATCGGCTTGTATACGTTCACGAAGCCGCATCAGGATTCGGATGTCAACACGTTCGGAACAACGAACGTAACGATCCAGGCAGGGGACATCCGAATCATTGATGCCGGCATGACGGAAGGGGACGAGATGATGGAACCGTCGCACTTCTTGACGCTGACGAACTTCGTCGATGCGAATGGGGACCAACAGCCGCAGGAAAAAGAAGAGACCGTCCCGATGATGTACACGTTACTGGATACGGTCACGGGTGAAACGGCATGGACGATTGAAGACGAAGGAGATGATCACGCTTTTGCGGGCGGAGACAGCTTCCCGGTCGGCACGTACATCTTAAAAGTCAAAGCGCCTGCCGGTTATACAGTCAAGGCGATGCATCACCTCGATTACATTGCGTTTGAAGAGGACATGAGTGAGGCGAAGGATGCTCAGGCGCACCTCTTAAAACACTTGAAGCGTCAATCGGTCGATGCAGTCCTTGATTTGACACGCGATGGTGGCGGAACGATGGTTGCCGTCGAACTGGCTCCACCGGCGAAACCGGTCAAGGAAACGCCGACGAAAGTCGTCAGTCCGGTAAAATCGACAGCACCGGTCGCAGCAAAAGCGGATACGACGTCGACTCCAAGCGTTACAGCGGAACGTCTACCGCAAGCAGGGGAAGACAAGCCGTTTCCGTTCGCGGTCGTCGGTGGCATGAGTGCCGTTGTCGGAGTATGGTTGCTCGTTCGAAAACGATAAGGCTTAAACGGAACGTCTCCTACGCGGAGGCGTTTTTTTATGGATTGGTGTGTGTTGATTGACACACACGCACACATATGCGCATAATAGTAGTACCAAATCACAGGAAAGAGGGATTCGATGTTGACGACAAAACAGATCAGTGAATTGTTACGCGTATCGGAAGAGACGGTTCGGCGCTGGATTCGGACAGGGGAATTGCACGCGGAGCAGGACGGAAAAGGCTACCGTGTCGATGAATTGGCGTTGAAACGGTTAGTCGATGAGAAATCACAGATTCCGGGAACCGCATTGAACAAGATTCTCCCGATCATCCAAGATATGTTCGGACCGGAAGCAGCTCAGTTCGCGAAGTCGAACGTCTTTGATCCACTCCAAGCGACGATGCAATCGAGTGAGACGACGGCAACACCGGAAGCCTCGAAAGCTTCGATGGAAGCAGAACTCGCACGCTTGAAACGGAAGAAACGTCGCCTTGAGCTCGAACACGAATTGAAGTTACTCGATATCGAGGAACAGATCGCGTCGATGGAACGTAAACAACAATCCTAAAAGCAAAGCGCACGTAGGGGCATCCCCCTCGTGCGCTTTCGTATGTCACAGGAAAAGGCGCCTTCACTGATCCGAAGGCGTCTTTTTGACGGAACGTTGCTTACGTTTCCAGTACCAATAGCCGAGCCCGAGTGCGATCGGGATGGCCGCCAAGTACGGATTGGCTTCGATATATCCAATGATCTCAAATAACGCGAACCATCCACTGATTAAACCGAGGACGAGTAAAATCGACCGCAGGACTTCTGGAAGCTTACGGATCCGATACGCGAAGAGACAAATGAGGCTAAAAATGATGATCGCCACATGCATTCCTCCATTCCGTACTCAGTATAGCGTATTCGGAAAGCTTTTTCGATGCACAAATCGGCTGGACTCCCGTATAGTGAAGACAGAGAAAAATGGACAAGGACGTGATGGAGATGCAAGCAACAGTGATTGGGACAGGATATGTCGGACTCGTCACTGCGATCGGACTCGCAGAAAACGGGCACGAGGTGACATGTGTCGACTTGAATGCAGAACGGATGGAACGGTTAGCGCAAGGAATCGCACCGATCACCGAAGAAGGGATCGAAGACGCACTTCGTCTCAATCGCGAACGTCTGACGTTCACGACGGACTATCCGGCGTCCGACTTGTACTTGATCGCCGTCGGGACTCCGGAACGGGCAGACGGCAGCTGTGATCTATCGGCTGTCGAAGCGGTCGCACGTTTGATCGAAGAAACACGCCCCGGAGCCAGTGTCATCGTCAAGTCGACGGTGCCACCGGGAACAACGGCCCGCCTGCAAGACGAGCACCCGACGTTACGCTTCGCGATGGTACCGGAGTTCTTACGTGAAGGAACGGCACTCGCGGATAATCGTCAGCCGAGCCGTCTGATCATCGGGACGACGGATGTCGCCTTTGCGACAACGGTCGAACAGCTGTTTCAAACGACTGCTCCGGTCGTCGTCGTTGATCCGACGACAGCGGAGTTGACGAAGTATGCGGCGAATAGTTTCCTCGCCGTCAAAATTAGCTTCATTAATGAGATCGCCCGCCTCGCGGACGCAGTCGGTGCCGACGTGACGGAAGTCGCCCACGGGATTGGACTCGATCCCCGGATCGGTTCTGCTTTCTTGCGAGCAGGTGCCGGATACGGTGGGTCTTGTTTCCCGAAAGACATCGCCGCATTGACGACGCTTGCGCGGACGCACGAGACGACACTGCACGTCATCGAAGCAGCTGACCGGACGAACGAAGCCCAGCTCGATTACGTCCTCGCGAAGATCAGACCGGAGCGGGGAATGCGTGTCGCGCTGCTTGGTCTTGCCTTTAAGCCGGGCACGGACGACTTACGGGACGCACCAGCCTTACGCCTCGCGGAACGGCTCGAGCAACTCGGTGTCGTCGTCGTTGGCTATGATCCGGCAGCGCGGACATTGCTTGACCAGAAACCGACGCTTGAAGAAGCGTTACGCGGAGCGGACGTCGCCGTTATCATGACGGAGTGGCCGGAGATGAAGACGATGGCGCCGGAACTGTTGACGCGCGTCATGCAGACGCCACGCTTGATCGACGGACGGAACTGTTGGCAGTACGTCGATGCCCCAGCAGGCGTCGCCTATGAAGCGATCGGACGTCCGGGAAAAGAATTTTCGAACAAACGTTAAGCGCGACCTGTCATTAGGGGTGAGACCAGTCATGGTGTCATCCCTATTTTGTTAGACGAAAGGACGAAGCGACATGCAGATCGATTATTTCGCGGTTCAACCGAGTGGTCCAAAGGGAGCGCTCGAGGCACACGTGTTATATCCCGGATGGAATCAACGACAGAACGAAGAGTGGGAACGGGCCGTCCATTACGGGGCGGGACTGATCCGGATCCGTCAACGGGGAACGGAACTCCGAATTCCGATCGAGTTCGGATTCGGCTATGTCCTGCAGTACATACGTCAGTTCATGGAAGCCGAACGCAAGGGCGGCAGCATCCGCCAAAAGATGCAAGCGCAGCTCGACTGGATCGCGGAAGGACTGCCGGTTCGTTTTAAGCGCGAGAAGGAGACGATCGTCGTCACGGCAGAACGGAGCCATGCCTTTGCCGAGCGTCCGTTTCTCGAAGCACTGGAAAAGTCGATGTATGTTCTACCGTGAGCTTTATAAGAAAGGGTCTAATGAAAGGTAGTCAACGCGTCGGAGAAGAACGCTGTGATCGGGCGAACACTAGCAGGTCAACTTTAAAAAGAAAGCCCGCGTGGCTTTCTTTTTTTGTTATCGCTGATTTTTGAGAACCGGTTCCCATCCTCCTGAAAAGAACAAACCTCTTCCATCAGGTGGTTTCGTATACTGAGGAAGGCATGATCTAAAAACGAGGAGTGAAAGCGATGAACGGAATACGTATGATCTGGCGAGCGAGTGTGCTGAGCTTACTACTGATCATTTGGTCAGGTGGTGCGGTTGAAGCGGACGGTCCACTCGTATGGGATCAACCGGTATCTGGTGTACTAAAAGCCAACGAGTCAGCGAAGTACGATGTCACCGTGACGCGTCCGAGTAAGTTGATTGTCGACGTCAGTGGGTTCGGTGAAAATACACGTGTGACCTTACAGGATGAGCGTGGTAAACAAGTTCTCTATCAGAGTTTAACGAGTGACGGCGTCAGACCGGCACAAGTTGTCCTGTCTGAATACGTGGAGCCGGGCAACTACCATCTCGTCGTATCGGAATACATCTTAAGTAAACGACCGGCAGCCTATACGCTGCGCGCGACAGCAGAAACCATCACCACGGATGACCAGGAACCGAATAACGGTACGCTAGAAGCGCAAGTCTTACCGTTTCAAAAAGCGGTCCGTGGAATGCTGTCTGCGCAAGATGAAAAAGACATCTATCAACTGAATGTCCCAAAAAGCGGCAAGCTGTCACTAGCGATCGATACATACCTACGCGGCAACGCAACGATTAGTCTGACGGACAGTTTAAACGAGAACGTCTTCTCAAGCTACCTCGTCAGTGAAGAGAAGTCGCCTGGAAAATTCCGTCGCTCTGTTTATGTAGAAGCGGGAAACTACTTCCTGACCTTGTCACGGACGAGTACACAAACTGGTCTTTATCAGGTCCAGGCAGCGATGCAACCGGTACTGACGAATGAACAGGAACCGAATGATGGAGTCCTTGAGGCAACACGCCTATCGTTTGCACAAGGCTACAGTGGTCTGCTGACGTGGCAGGATCATCACGATTACTATCGCGTGACACTACCGAAAAAGAGTCAGGTAACGTTCGATGTCACGACGATGATCGATCCATCTATGACGATTGAATGGACGGACCCGATGAACAAGTCACTTTATTACCGGAGCTTGAGCGGAAGTGAGAAGACACCAGGTAGATGGAAAGACAGTCTTGAACTTCCGAAAGGCACTTACTACTTCCGGATTGGGAGTGCGTACTACAGCGGATACTATCATTTCCGGATGACAGCGAGTCACCTGTTCCCAGTCTTACAGATCAATCCGGTGAAGGCCGGAGCGCGACAGGTCATCGGGACGACGGAGAAGAACGCCACAGTGCGATTAAAGATCGACGAGCGGACCTATACACAAAAAGCAGATCAAACGGGTCGCTTTACGTTTTCAATCCCAATAGCACAGCGTGGCACAAAGATCACTATCTCTTCAGAGAACCGATATGGGAAAACGACGAAGCAGATATACGTGACGCGCTAATCATCTATAGAAAGAACGCATTCCTAACAGAAGAGGAATGCGTTTTCATGATTTCGCCACAATTTGTGGGTAGGGGCAATCAGGGGAAAAGCGATGAAAGGATCAAAAAACAGCTAAAAAAAATTTTTTTGATCTCTTTTGGATCGAAAATCGGAGCGTGACTTTCGAATCATTTCCTCGTTTTTTAAAATCGGACTAAAAGCAGAGAAGTTAGTCTAGCTTTTTTGATAAAAAAATCATTCGACACCCAGTCGTTAAACCGTGTCACTTTTTGTCGAAAAAAAGGTGTTTTTTAACAGTAGGGTAACCGGAAAATCATTTTCCATAAGACACCATGTAAAAAATTTTTAATAAGACCATTAGATTGCATTTTAGTTACAAATTTAGGGTTGTTGAAATGAAACACTTTCGGTATATTTATTCTTGTAGGTCGAGACAACTGGTAAACAGTGGGATTAACCTGCAAATTCATGAAAAACGATTTTTCTTCGAGAAATCGTTAAACATTGGAGTATCAGGTGTCGATAAGGAATATGGAATGACGATTACATACTGATTCGATAGAAAAGGGAAAATTAGGTTTCTAATATTACCTATTTTATCTAATTATCAATTTTCGTCAGGACGTAAGACTTCTTCCTTTATCTGACTTGGATTTGAAATACAATTGAAATTTTGCTGGTAGAAATATCAACTTCATTACCATTGTATGGACGAGAAAAGGCTGGGTGAAGGAGATCCTGAAGTTTGTCTTTTGTCTTTTATTGGAGGCAAGTCGTCAAGTCAACTAGTAGTTTAATTAAGGGAGGATTTTTACACATGGGCACGAAGAAATCGAACAAATTATACGCTGCAGCAGCTGCTCTTGCAGTGACAGCTTCAGCAGTAGCACCAGGTCTTACGGCGGATGCTGCATCGAAAGTCACAGTTAAATCTGTTACAAACCCAGCTTCAATCTCACACTACGGTGGTTACACATTCGCAGTGAAAAAATTGTCACTTCCAAAAACGGTTAAAGTATTGCTTTCAAACAAGAAATACGAAAACCGTTCAGTCAAATGGGGCAAAGTCTCTTACGACAAAAAATACATCGGTAAATACCAAACAATCTCTGGTACTGTTTCAGGTACTACGAAAAAAGCTTCGATCAAAGTGAAGTTGAACAACTACCCAGTTGACGTTGTTGAGCCAAAGCTCGCTCCTGTCGCAGTTGGTGAGAAACTCAACCTTCCTTCAACAATCGACGTGAAGTACAAAGACGGTAAAGTCATCGCTCGTTCTGCTAAATCATTCAACCTCACGGCTGAAAAAACAGACAAAGCTGGCATGATGAAATTGTCTTACAACTACATGGGCAAAAACTCTTCAATCAAGGGTTCAATCGCTTATGAAGTCAAAGCTGCTGAAATCACAAACGTGATGAACGAAATCAAAGACGATATGCTTTCAGTTTCTGCTGACGTTAAATACCCAGCAAAAGATGCTAAAGCAGAAGTTCTTGTCTATGCATTCAAAGACATGACTAAAGAGCCGATCAAAGTTGCTGCTGAACTCAAAGACGGCAAATTGACTGCTAAATCAGGCGTACTTCCAGCTGGAACTCACGCATTCGCAGTTAAAGTCGGTGAAGTTGTTTCACCTGCTAAAGACTTCGTAATCGAAGCTCCAATGGTTAAAGAAGTTAAGGCGATTAACCTTGCTCAAGTTGAAGTTAAATTTAACAAAGAGCTTGATAAGACATCTGCTGAAACTCTCACTAACTATGAGTTGAAAATTGGTTCTGCTGTAGCCTCAAACCCAACTTCTGTTGAATTGACTGGAAAAGATACAGCTCTTCTTACATTCTCAGCTAAAAACCAATCGACTGACGCTAAACTTACTGTCAAGAACGTTAAGACAGCTAAGAACGTTGTCATCGATACAGTAGAAAAAGACGTTCGTTTCATTGACGTTGTTGCTCCTGTAGCTGGTTCGATCGAAGTTGTTGCACCACGTGTTATCCGCGTAAACTTCTCTGAGCCATTGGCTTCAAAACCTGACTTCAAACTCAACAACGGTCAAACTGCTATCGTTTCAACGGACTTCACTCCAGGTAACGACTATGCTGACCTTACAATCGGTATCGATCCAGCAAACGGTTCTTCACACACACTTGAAGTTGTAGGTGGAGCAGACTACGCAGGATTCAAAATCGATTCAGTTACAAAAACATTCGTTTACCAAACAGATGTTGTAGCTCCAATGGCTACAATCTCAAAAGTTCTTGATAACAACTCAGTTGAAATCAAGTTTGACAAAGAACTCAATGCATCTACATTGACTGGAAACCTTGAAATTTTCCATACTGTTAAAGGTGGACAAGGTTACAAAGCTACTGCTGTAACTTCTGTCAAACAAGGAACTAAAGACACAATCGTAGTTGATTTCCCAGGTGCAGTATTCCCTGAAGGTCAAGTGAAGTTCTTCCTCGGTTACGCTGATGACAAAGGAACACTTCTCCAAGACAAATGGGGTAACAAGTTCGCTGCTACTGAATTATCTGCAGTCTACGCTGCTGATAAAGAAGCACCAACACTTCTTTCTGTAGAAGGTAAAACTAAGCGTACGATCGAACTCAAATTGAGTGAAGAAGTATCTGCTGATTCAGTTGCTAAAGCAGGTAACATCGTTCTTACTGATGCTGACAACAAAGTTGTTGCTGTAGATGCTTCACTTAGCGATGATAAAAAAGTTGTTACATTGACTTCTACTTCTGATCTTGCTGGCGGAAACTACAAAGTAGTCGCTAAAGACATCGCAGACGCTTCTGGTAACAAACTTGCTGAAGTCGCTCGTACGTTCTACGTCAACGATATGGTCGCTCCTACAGTAACTGCAGATGCAGACCTTCTTGCTGGAAACAAAAAAGTTAAAATTAAATTCAGTGAAGCAATGAACGCTGCTTCGATCACTGATAAATCGAAATACAAATTAGGAAATGCTGATCTCGATTCTAAAGTAACAATCACAGCAGTTGACGGTAACAAAGCAGTCATCCTTGACTTCTCTGCTACTAACGTGACTACTCTTGCTGATGCAGATATCACAGTCGGTCGTGTAGCAGATGCTACGGGCAACTTGACTGCTAACTTCTCAACAGAAGTAAAAGTAGCAGGACAGCAATCAACAATCGCTGCTAAAGAAGCTTTCGTCACTGGTAAAAACACTGTCAAAGTTTACTTTGATGAGGTAATCACTGGTGCTGTTGCTAGCGACTTCGCAGTTACTTCTGGAGAAGCTGGAACTATTACTAACGTCGTCAACTCAATCGAATCTGGAAAATCTGTCCTTACTTTAACAGTAAGCCAAAACCTTCCGTTCGATGCTTCAGAAGTAACAGTTTCTACACAACCTGAAGTTAAAGCTAAAAACAACGATGGGCTTTTCGTTAGCTTCGAAGATCTCGAAGCTGGGGACAAATATGCTCCAGAAATCAGCGCTGCTACATTCGCAAATGGTGTGAAAGTTGATGATCAAGATACTCTTGAATTAACATTTACTGAAGCACTTTACGCGCCTTCAGTTCAAGATTCTGATTTCACTGTTGCGGGTCGAGTTGTTGAATCAATTACTGTTGCAGGTTCTACTGTCACATTGAAACTAAAAGCTGATGGTTCAACTACAAGTGCAAAACCTGCTTCAGTATCAATCGTAAACTCAATCGAAGATGCTGCACGTAATGCTAAATCTTCACAAGTTTTCACTATCCCAGCTCAATAATAAAATCATAAACGTGTAGAACTATCCTCTCTTTGGAACTACTTGTTTATAATATTGCCCCTCTTGTGTGTATGCACAAGAGGGTTTTTTAATTTGTTTCAAATATATATTATTACCTTGTATAACTTTTTGTAGAGCATTCATTCCAATCCGGGAGTGAATGCTCTCTTTTATTTGGAGAAAGGAGAAAATGTGATGGATAGAAGAATTGGGTTCGTTAGTCGTATCAAGCAACTGTTTGGTAAAGTAGTAGCCGTCGATGAAGTCGGGATGGAATCCTATCTGTTCGAGCATTCAGAGATTGATTCGACTATCATTCCGTCGGAACATCTTTCTTTGCTTCCTGATCCTGTACAGTTCGATACGTTCGTCTATGTCGAGGAAGACGGAAGGGAATGGATGGCTGGAATGGGCTATGACCCGATCACCTATCGGTTGGTCTATGAGGTATGGCTATGTGATAGAAGAACGATTGCTTACGAACTATATGACCAAACGAAGTCATGATTAGGAATGTCTACACTAAGTGTATGTAACAGATGCGATGCCGTGGAGAATACCAAAGGAGGAAATCAGAATGCGAAAATATCATCGAGTAGTGCTTGGAGGAAAGGACTATTATCGTCAATATGATGAGACGCTAGATTGTTATGAGGGAGAATTATTGACCGAAGAAGATGTCATCGAGCAAGTCTTAGAGGATGTCGTACAAGACGTCATTCATGTCGATCGATCGCGCGTCCAACGAAGTATCAAAAATATCATGGATGAAGATGACCGGCTGGTCATCCAGTCTTACGTCGAATATCTAGAACGTGTCGTAGAGCTTTTCGAGTGAAAAGGTCTTTTTTATTTGTCCTGTTTTGGGACTCGACGTAGCACGTTGTGGAAATATTCTTGTCTGTGACTCCTGACTGTTCATTAAGACTGCTAGGAGTACAAAGAAGAAGGGAAGTATTGTATACCAACGATTTTGGTATCTATGCAGAAAAAGAGCAGAAGACAAAAGTAGAACTGCTGGAAGTTTCGAGGGGATGTCCAGTAGAACGGTGGGGAGATGTCCCGTTCCCCGATTCTGTTTGCACTGGATATAGAGATGCATCTCCACCTAGAGAAACGGGGGTTCGGGAATTTTCGTCTTCTTACCCCCGAAACCCCGAAAATAATCGAGAGGGGATGGACCCATGACATCGGGAATAGAAAACGGGGGAAACGAATCTTTTCGACGATTCCTCTATGAACAAGGACGACAACCGAGTACGATTGCTAGCTATGTCGCAGAAGTCGAGAAGTTCAGTGGAAGAGGTACTTTTTCTTCTCGGGATGATATCCTATCGCACAAACAACATCTACTTGACCAAGGTAGGAAGGCAGCTACGATCAATAAGTTCCTCAATGCGATGACTGCTTACAATGACTTTCTGATGGCACAAGGGAAGCTGGATCGACGATGGATTTACTGGAGTGACCGCATCAAGGTAGCGCAGGGAAGTCATCAGGTCGATGTCTTGACTGAGGAAGAATTTCGTCGGGTCCAACAAGTCCTACCGTCCCTGTCTTATCGGAACCAGTCGCTGATTCATCTCTTACTCTATGCCGGACTCCGTGCCAGTGAGCTGGTCGAACTGCGGATGGGACAGATCGACTTGATCGGACGAAACATCGAGGTCCATGGAAAAGGCGATAAAGTACGTAAAGTCCCGTTACGTGAAGATACATTGGAACGTATCCGAGAGTATATTGAGAAGGAACGAATCGAACATCGACTTGCTGATACTAGTCCTTTCGTCTTTCTTAGCCAACGGGGAGTCAGTCTGACAGGAGGTGGCTTGGCAGACATTCTATCTACGTTGGATGAGGTTGTCGGTCGTCATCTGTATCCGCACTTGTTCCGGCATACGTTCGCGACTCGGCTGACCCAAAAGCATATTGATATTACGATCATCAGTCGCTTGCTGGAACATCATTCGATCGAGCGGACGAATCGGTACTACATCCAAACCTTGAAAGAAGAGAATCATAAAGCAATAGAGCAACTCTGAAAGTAAAGTCTATTTTAGGAAAAAGAAAGAATTAAAGAATAATTCTATGCTTCGAATAGTGAGTAGGATTAACGCCATTAATAAGAAATTTAGAAATCTTAAGTAGTAAAAGACCTTAATCATCAACTTTATATTCAAGTCTTTTTACTGTTTGAATAAAAGTTTATTGTCCGACTTTAAAATAACGACCAAATCGTTGTTCGATAGGAACGCCTACAATCGCTTGCGATACAGCATCAGCAAACGGAAGTAACGCTGCTGCTCGACGCTGTTCTCGTTCTTCCTTATAAGCAATGATCTCTGGTCCTGTGTTGGCTTCAAAAAATCGAAGGGCACATGTTTCGTCTAATGCAAAATCAAGAGCGAGCTCGGGTAAGGTGAAGGGATATAAAGCGTCGATGGCCTTCGCTAGTAAAAGACTTTGTTCAACGAGTGCGCGATGCATGAAGGCACCTTCAGGGTGTAACGATTGAAGAAACGCATCAGCTCGTTCTGTCTTATAGCCACTTAAGTTCGTGATGAACCGTCCTTTTTTTGCAACGTCCGCAATGGAAGCGAGCATCGTCCATTGACCAGAGGCGTCTCGAACTAAGTGCGTGCGTAGATGGAAAGTTTCGCCGCTTGCCGTGCGTGATATTACGAATGGCTGCAGGATGTAGTTGCCTTGTTCGACTAACGAGAGGATCCACGTTTGCAGTTGTTGATATGTATATACATGACGCTGATCTTGAATGGTTACAGAATAGCCGACACCTGCCGCTTTGGTAATTTTATATATTCCTGTTCCTTTAGAAGCATTGGTTGGTTTTAAGACGATGACATTGTGTTTCTTTAGCTGTGTTAGAAATCGATCGAATCCTGTTAATCGTTCGGTTGGAATGAATAACGTTCCCCACGATCCCGCGTCTTCTAGTTTTTGTTGAAGCACATACTTATCATCAATTAGGTGAAAGAAATGAGGAATGACTTGCTGAAGACGTAGATCTTCTTCGGGATGCGCTGATTGTGAAGGAACAACACAGTTCTCATTTAAGAGTAAAGACGGAAACGGAATCGATTGGCGATGCCACTCCCCATCATATACTTCTGCTTGAATGACTTGAGTATCAAAATCAACATCTTCGATCGTGCAACTGGCCACCTGTTGTCCTAAATGCTTAGCATATTCGATGTAATGATGTAATCGTTCTTTTGGTAGAATCATGCGAGGTGATTTTACATTGTTGAATAAAACAATCATGCGATTCAACTCCCTTAAAATATTTCATGTTATTACCATTATTGTATGTCATGTCAAAGTAGAATGGTTAGAAAAAATGAGTCGAAAATGATTACGTACTTGTCTCCACTCTCTTAATATATACGTTTTTAATGCATTCCAATTAACAAATAAAAGGAAAGCGCTTTATCGACAAAATCATTTTAAGTGATTGTAAATATTTTCTTTTGTTTTAAAAAATGGAATTTTATTATCCTTGAATACGTTAAACTATGAATGAAAGTTAGACGAAAAAGGGTGATAGGCATGAGAAAAATAATGATGGCTTTACTTGGGGGAATCATATCTTTTGGAGGGGTATTACCTGTCGCAGCAGAAGTCACTCTACCGTTAACCGGATCATTCGGGTTATCGGGACAGTTTCAAATCGTCAAAGGACAAGAACGCGTTTGGGAGTGGTCTTCCTATCAACAACTTAGTCTGATTGACCTTCAAAGTGGAGAACGCATTCAGTCGCTCGCTGGTAGAGAATCATCAATTGAAGGGTTCGATGTCTCGGACGATCAAACACGACGTGTCGTGATAAAACAGGGAGTGCTTCATGTCTACAATGCTTTTGGAACAAAGGTTCAAGAAGTATCGGAGATTGTCGACAAGGAAGACAAGATTACTAAGTTCGTGGACGTCCAGTTCATTCCGAATACGCATACGGTCGTTTTACTAGCGAAGAATGGTGGGCACTGTAAACTTCTTTCGTATGATTTAGATACGGAGCAACTCATTAGTAGTCGTGGAACCAGTCCATATGGTCAATTGTTAACCGCACGCGATCATGTTGCTGTCGTCTATTCGTCTGCTGTATATCTCTATACCGCTGACTTGACGTATACAGGCGTCATCCATGCGAGAGAAGAAGATGGGATCGAGGCATTTGACATGAATGACGAGGGACTTCTCGTCATCGGAGAACAGGGAGTATCACAGCCCGACGTCTACGATTTGAATCATGGTCTTGAAAAGACACAGGCGAATGAGCAGTTTGTGATGGGAAGTGACGTTTCCTACAGTGACATTGCGATTGACGAGTCAGGAACTTTCATTGCGGTCACTTCGTCCGGAAGTGATCGTCCCTTCTCGTTATTTGAACGAGAGACAGGACGGCGTATTCATACCTCGCTCGACCACAATCAAGATTTTTCCTATCAATCAGGTGTTGAACTCAGTAACAAAGCACGTTCCATCATCGTCGAAGGATCTAACCAGACGAACATCTACAGTGGAAAAACATTATCGACACGACCGATTGCGATTCAAATACCAAAAGCCCGTCAACGCATAGATCGAGGGGCTTCAGAAACGTTAGCACTTGAAGTCACGCGAGCTGACGGAAAGACTTCTCTCGTCAAAGCAGGTGTCACCTGGGAGACGGATCATCCAGAAGCAGTCTTCATTCAATCAGGCAAACTGCACGGTGAAGTAGAAGGAGACTATACGTTAACCGCGACCTATGAGGGGTTCAGGGCAACTGTCACTGGTAAGGTCTCACCGCCAAAGCTGTCGTCGCTAAAAGATATACCGTGGTTAGAGCGTCACCGCCAATCACTGCTCGATTACCAATCGTTTGAAGGCTTACCGGTTCTGTCCTCGTCCTATTCGAAGCTTAAAGGAACGAAGGGGAAGATGATCATTCCAAAAGAGAAGGTGAATATGAACGGGAAATGGAAAGGAAGTGTCCTTGCTTCACGATATCTACGCCCTTTAGAACATCAGCCGAATCGGATTGAGTTGCTGACGATGCTCCCAGCGCTTGAACAGCGCTCGATTTCAAAAAAGGAGATTCAGTCCGTCTTTGGTAAACCAGTGACCTCAACAACGTACGCTCCTTCCATTTCGCATCAGTTTTCAAAGTCCGATAAGACATTCGCGAAATACACCATCAAACGTGTCGATCGCTATCGCTTGAACGATCTCTCCGTAGAAACCTATTTTGATAAAAAGGATACGGTACGATTCATCACAGTGAGTAAGCAATCTTCTAAAAAAGGGAACAAAAAGATTTCATCATGAGACTTTCCGATTCTTGAATCAAATACATGAAGCAGGTGGCGTAGACATACGTCACCTGCTATTTTATTTCCAAAATAAATTATTCAGTTTTAGTGAGTTCACCTTCTTATTGCAATAAAATTTCGAAATGGTGGAAATGAACAATTTGATTTTTTTATCAACCCGTTAATAAAAAGTTTATAAAGGGATAATATGTAAAATATTAACCTTAAATGTATATACAAAGACATTTCGTTCTCCTATTCTATTCATAGCATCATCATTATGGGTAGGAATACCTATCATCAGGAGGAAACGAAATGCCATTATCATTCCATCGGTCCATGACACAGGTCGCATTGGCGGCCACACTATTTTCCATCATTCCGACTCCCGTACTATCGGTACAGGCAGCGACGCAGCAATCGGTCAAACAAAAAACAGCGGGTAAGATGCTGAAGCTTAGCTCACTGACACGGATTGACCAACAGTCCTTACAGATTGGGAAGAAGACCTATCAGCTCTCAAAAGCACAAGCGACATTCTTCCAAAAGAATAAACATATATTAAAACAAGCACGCCTGGCGTTTACCTACGACACAAAAGGACGTGTGTTACGACTACATACGATTGAATTGAACATTTCCGGAAAACCATCCAAATCAAACAAGAAACTGGAACGCAATCTTGTGTTGGAAGGACTTCAAACGACGCTGACAGGAAATCTAATCATCAACGCGGATTACGTAACGATTCGCAACATCAAGGCGGTTGAAGTGAATGTATCGGATCGAGCTAAGACGCTCGTAAAAATGACCGGCGTTCAATCGACGCGTCTGCTTCACGGCAGCAAGACGAACATAGCGACAAAACAGGCGATCACGAAACCGAAGCTGGAACTCGATCAAAGTACGTTCCAATCCGTTGAGTTGAATCGAAAAAATACTAACGTCCTCTTTGGTAATCAATCTCGCGTGAACACAGTCGACGTCCGAGCGAACGGTACGTTACACATCCTGAAGGGACAAAAAATCTCTCGGATCAATACACAGGCGGATGTCAGTCAGTTAACACTCAGCGGATCGATCGGGACGTTTGATTCCGAGTCCAAACAGTTGAATGTTACCGGAACAACGAACATCGATCAACTGGTGACGAAGCGAAGCAATGCTACCCTTCACATGAATGTATCTGGTGACGTCAAGCAAGTGACAGCGGTCGGAGACCAGTCGCATCTGCTGTTCGGAAAACAGATTACAGTAGAGACGCTCACTCTCGAAAAGTCAGCGCAGTATACAGGTACGAAGCCTGTGAATCGTGTGGATATCAAAGGCGGAACGGTGTTGCTCGATGCCCCTGTGATGCAACTACAAACGCTCGGCGAGACGGCATTGACGTTAGGTCAAAACATCATGATTGAAAAATTGATTGCGAATGCTTCACTCCAAGTCGATGGTGGAAAAGGAATTGGTACACTGACGCTTGCTGGTGCTATGAAAGAGTTGACGCTGAACACGCCAACGAATGCGATACAAGTTCAGACGACAGGAGCGACGCTCTCGATCAAAGGAACGGCACCGGTCGAAACCGTCACGCTCGACTCTTCTTCGGCAACAAGCATTGCGCTGCCGCATATAACGAAGATTGAAGAGACGACAACGAACAAAGGAACAATCGACACAGGAACGACGGTCGTTGATGAGGTGAAGGTCGAAGAGACACGCGTCATTCCACCGACAAAACCTCCGGTCGATCCGCCAGCACCACCTCCTGTTACGCCACCTGTCACACCTCCAAGTGGTGGTACTGGCGGTGGAGGTGTCGAGACACCTCCGAGTTTTACGAAACTCCTCAATAATTACCTAGATAGCGCAAGTAATACGCGATTCGAGATCACGGAAGATGTGACGATTGACGGGCGCAAGATGACGACCGCGAAAACGTTTTATGTACCAGAGGGTATCACATTGACACTGACGGGAAACATACGTACGGATGACGGTGAACTCACGATTCTAGGTGAGGGGACAGTGGACGTCAAAGACGCTGCTTGGAACATCGAAGAGTGCAAATCCGGACTCGCATTCTCGAACACGTTGACGTGGAAGACACCGTTGTATGTCGCGGGTCACACAGTACATCAGGATAGTGATTTGAAGCGACTCTATCACGCAGATAAAGTCATTGGATCAAGCAAAGAGTTAGCCGATGCCATCGCTAAACAAAACGAAACGAAACAAGCGGCACAGGGCGAACTTTGGTTCATTCAAAGTGGAAACTATGCTCTGAAACCAAATGAAAATATCACTCATGGTAATCAGACTGGATACTACTTCCCGATTGTTCAAAAGGATCTTCGAATCGTAGGGGAAAAAAACACACGTCTCTATGGGGATGAATTCAGTGAGAACGGTAACTGGGCGACTCAGAATCTGGTTACAGTCATCGCGGATGGCGTCACACTCGAAAAACTCTCTTTGATGCCAAAAGTCGAAGTCAATAAAGTAATCGAAGTGCTTGGTGCGGACTTTACGTTACGTGATGCGCATATCATGCCAAATACAATAGTCGACACAGATGAATTCGACCGAAATTTCGCTGGTAGTATCTATTTCAGTACGGACAAACAAACGACGACAGCGACAATCGAGAACACTCGCATTGATAAAGGGCGAATCACGACAGGAGGAGCTAGTCCGAACTTAACGCTTCGACTGCAGAATGTCGAGTTGGATTATGCAGATACATCGGTCGAGGGAGAAGCGTATTTGCCGATAAAGAACGCTAGTGGAGCAAATATCGAGGCAAGCGATCTAGACGTCACGGTATCGAACCGAAGTGCGGCGGAATTGACACCGTTACTTGCGAATCTACCAGAAGGTACACAACTTGATTTGAACGACGGTACGTACGCCTTGGCAGAACAACTGACGATCACAAAAGGCATTACGATCAATGGATCAGGAGCTATCATGGAGCCGTCTGCTGCGTTCAAGAAGACCGGTAGTCGCCCGCTTGATAACCTTGTGTCGATCAATGAAGTGAAAACACCAGTCCAATTGAATGGTCTGACGTTCCGAAAATCGTATGCGACAGGCGTACAAGCGTATCGTTCGTCGGACGTAACATTACAGGAGGTCAAGAGTGTTGAGAACGCGGCAGCAGGACTGATCGTCAACGGATCGAAGGTGACGGCAGCAGGGTTGCATACGTCAAAAAATGCTTGGTATGGTGTCAATGTCGATTCAGGTGTAAATGTGAATGAGGTCTCGGACTTTACACTGAAATCCGGTGTGCTGGAAGAAGAATACGAGGTTGTCTCAGATGTTGCCAATCAGCAAGTACGCGTCAATCTTCCAACATCGTTCAGGGAACATGCGATCGAAGGAACGACAAAGAAATACTGGTCGACTTCTCAGGACAGACGCAATGGTGTTTATGTCGTCAGTTCAAAAGAGACGAAACAATACTCGACGCCACAAGCAGCTGTGAGTGCCGCTAAAGCAGGTGATACGATTTTGATTAACGGCACGATAGCACTAAAGGAACAACTTGTCATCAACAAAGCGATCACTCTGAAAGGAGAACAGGATGGCCGCTTGATGCCAGCAGCGAATTTCAAGATCGTAAAAGCGGACGATAAGGACTACAATCCATCGAAGAACCTGATCTCCATCGAAAACGTCACAGAACCTGTCTCGATTCAGAATCTGACGATTGAGAAGTCACTTCGCTCTGGTATCCAGGCGTATCAATCAAAAGACGTGACGCTCGAACAAGTCAAGCTCTTAAACAACACAGCAGCAGGGCTAGTCGTCAACGGATCAATCGTTACAGCAAACGGACTCGAAACGGAGGGGAATCTCTGGTACGGTGTCAACGTCGATCAAGGAACAGGTGTCACGACACCGGCGAAGTTCATTTTAAATCAAGGGAAACTATTAGAAAAATTGGCAGTCTATGCGGATAAAGGTCTAACCCAAGATAAGATTGAAATCGATCTCGGTGAGAACGGAAACGATTACTACCGCGTGCAAGGCGAAAAGGGAGTAGCGTACTGGAATGAGCTGCCGAAAGGTGTCTATGTACAATCCATTGCTGGATCAGAACGTCAGTTGGTGAGTCATCAAACGTTGAATGAAGCTGTTTTAAAAGCAGGAGCGGGCGATACGGTCTGGCTCAATGGAGATGCGAAAGTCATGACGCAAGTTTTGATCAATAAGGCGCTAAACATCCGATCTTTCGATGGTCGAGCACAAATCATGCCGTCTGAAACATTCTTAAAGACGACGGACGTCAACAGCGAGAACTTGATCACGATCGATGCAGGAAATGGAGCCGTCCTACTTGAGAATCTGGACGTCGTGAAGTCGGCTCGAAACGGGATTAACGTCTATCGTTCTTCAAACGTCAGTCTTGAAAATGTCACGAGTCGGAACAATGAAGCAGCTGGTTTGATCGTCAATGGTTCGACGGTCAAGGGTCAGTCATTCCATACATCGGGAAACAAGTGGTACGGGGTGGGTGTAGCTCCAGGCAAGGGAGTGAAAGAATCATCCATCTTTAAATTAAAGAGCGGGAATCTGTCAGAAGAATATGCGATCGTTGCGAGCCCTTCTGACACACGAAATGTTTCAGTGACAGCGGATTATACAGAGCATAAAGTGGAAGGGGCATCGTCGTACTGGACGAAGCGCGACGCAAAGCGACTTCCAGGATTCTATCTTGAAAACAAAAGCACTACTCGACAATTTCTGACGTTACACCAAGCGGTGAATGCCGCACAAGCTGGGGACACGGTCATCGTCAATGGTCAACATCTCTTACATGAACAGCTCGTGTTGGATAAAGCGATCACGCTTCAAGGCGAGAATCATGCACAGTTAGGACGGACAGACTCTTTCAAGTCACAAACGAATTCGGCGACACATCTTCTATCGATCGTCAATGTGAAAGAAGCAGTTCAGGTAAAAGACATGATCATCGAAAAATCAATCGGGAGCGGCATCAACATTTATCGATCCCAAGACGTGACGCTTACGAACGTGACAAGTCGTGATAATGACAATGCTGGTATCATCGTCAATCGATCGCGTGTAACAGCAAATAACGTCAATACATTTGGAAATGACTGGTATGGTATCAATGTTGCATTAGGGAGTGGAACGGATTCTGACTTACCCGCTCACTTGATCTTCAAGAGTGGTCGACTCGAGGAAGTAGGACAGATCGTCTCTGAGGATTACGTAGAAGGAAACAAAAACATCATCGTCGACGCGGAAGGATTTACAAGAGGACAGGCGAAAAAAGACGACAAGATGTTTACGTATTGGACTAATCAAATGAATCTTACATCTCAGTAATGTGACTCAACTCAACTGGAAAAATGCATACTTAAAAGTGCCTAGAATTCTTCGTCGTGAAGAATTCTAGGCACTTTTTATTGATTATTAATTTTTATGTTTTGCTTTATCTTGAGTGAGTAAGCGAAATTCGTACAAGAAAACGGAAAGAATCACGGCAATCAGAATCGCAACAAGACTAGTTCCTTTTGGTAAGTCAAGTGCAAAGATGACAATGGATGCGAAGATGACGATCAATAAAGAAATCAGATAGTCTTTTTTTCGATTCGACATACTTTCACTCCTTAAAAGATTTGGCGTAGCCATTGATTTTACATTATTTAGTATAACATATTTACACGATTTAATTGAGAATCAAATAATCATCACTATAGCTTATTTTACAGGAACCACGGTAGAGCTGTATGCTTCATACCATTTATCCCAAGCACCACGTGTGTGTTTTTCATATCTGATCTTGACTTTGAATTTCTTTGCTGTTGAAGCATTTAATACCTGTTGAATTTTTTTGGAGCCTAAATCTTTATCGATGACCAGTGAAGAGATGACATAAGAGGCAAGACCAGAAGATAGGCTTGCTTTTAATGTTTTCGCAATGGGATGAGTGACGAGCGTACCTGCGATTGTAAATCGGATATTATTTAAATCGTTATCGCTTTTTTCGGCTTTTTTGATTTGTTCCAAGAAACTGACGAGTTCTTTTCTTGAGACAGTCTCGGTCGTACTAAATTTTTCTCCGACATCTTTTGCACACCCGTAACCAATCGTAATGACGGGACTAGCAGCAGATGATTTTTTCGGAAGCGTCGTAACCAACGAGAGAAGGAGGATTGACGCAATCATAATCATAGAGAACTTATAAATGGTTTTTCTTTTGATCAACATATTGCCACGTCCTTTCAAGAATTGGAGTACATGAACAACATACCGAATCTGAAGCAGGTGGTGATGTTTTGGATTACAGACACAATCACACCATTTCCCATAATGTATAACGATGAAAGAATAAGAACTAATGAATCCACCAAAAATGTATTATTGGTCAATTCAAAATAAAAAAATGGTATAAAAAGACAAATATGTAAATTCAAAAAATGAAACCCCGTCATTTTATTTCACAATATGTAATATATATCATTCGATTATAGGTTCATTGTACCTTCATTTATCATCTCAGTTGATATAGAACATTTTTAAGAATAAAGAATTCAACCTGGACCTTTGAACTGTTCCCCGTCAAGTAGACAGGACAAATAATAAAAATTCTTTAAACAGTTTTCGCTCTGTATTCTGTTGGCGCCAAGCCGTTTAAGCTTTATTTCAACTATCTACTTCTTGAGGAGCATATCAAAGACGGATATGATGAAGGGGAGTAATTGGGTGGAAAAAAGTTACACTTCAACTATCTACTTGTGAGAATACCCAAGATAAACTCTTGAAGGAGACGAACGGTGAAATCCTCATAACAGGACTGACGCGATCAACATATAGCTTCATCGAGATGCAAGCGCCTATTGGTTATCTGTTAGACTCTGAACAATGTATCATTCGTCTAAAAAGCGGAAGAGAAGCAGTTGTCCGTGTCACGATAACGAACACGATTGATCCGAAAACACCTCACAAACCAGATGGGGAACAGATACACCGAATGAAGATGGGACAAGACCATCTAATTCAGGCGGTCTTCCTCAAACAGGTGAGTCCGAGCCATTCAGTACTCAGCCTATTGGGTTCTTGCTTGCGGCATTTGGAATTCTTCTACTGTCTCTAAGTAGAAGAAAAAAGAGTCAACGCGAAGGTTAAAGAGAGAAAGATAAGAATAGGATTACAAAAAGCTGTCCCGACGTATGTCGAGACAGCTTTTTCATTGTATCTGACATAGGGAAAGATTGATCAACGGAAGGGTAATAAGAAGACAAGAATACTAAAAATAATCACAGCTAAAGAAGGTAGGTAACGCGTGAGACGATTCATGAATAGTAGCTCCTTTTAATTAGAAAATTGAGGAATTAAATTTGGTTTAAAACCAAATAATGTAATCTTCTTTAGTTTAAAGGAAAAAATCTTTGATTATAGGCTCTGATTAACTTTTTATGGAAATGTGTTTTTGGATTAACTCCTTTTCAAGATAATTCCTTAGAAATAGTCACTAAAAAGGAAGTGCGACGTAACGATGTCGCGCTTCCTTTCTACTACTCCAATTTACTTGTATTTTTTACGAAGTGCTTTACTGAAACCGTCCGCATCACGATTCCCGACGACGTAGAAGTTGACGCTCGCATCTTTCTTGTACAATTTCTTATTGATCGACATCTTATACGAGCCATTACTGCGTGGCTTCGCCTTACCGAGTAGTTTCCATGATTTGCTCGACTTATGATAGACGTAAGCTTCGACGCGAACATCCTTGTTCGAAACAGATCCGGTCACTGTCCGAGTCGTACGTGTCAGTGTTTTCGTATCGACGGTTGCTGCTTTTGGAATGAATGTCCGCACCGTGAGGTCGATTGGATCGAGGTCGTACGAGATTGGATCTCGTGGTTCTTCCGTCGTATCGCCATCATCCTCTCCCGGCTCGTCCCCTTCATCGCCATCGTCATATCCATCATCATCACCATCACCCGGTTCATCACCGTCGTCTCCTCCATCGTCATCGCCATGAGAAGTGGCACGCGTTACGTAATACTCGTCCCAGTCATCTTCCATTCCATCATCATCGCCCGTGTAATCATCGACGCTCACGACTTCGAGGAAGTAGTTCGGTGTGACGTCGGAAGAATCATCTTCGTACTCATCGTCATAGTCATAATCGTCGGAATCAGATTGGTGGTAGTCGTAGAAATCCTCACCGATCAATCCTTCTTCGGGTAACTCGATCGAATAGTTCCCATCCGCATCAGCTTTTGCATGAGCGACTTCTTGTAAGTCCTCTTCCTCTGTGTCGTCCGACTGTAAGACGACGATTGATCCGGCAGGTGCCTTTCCTTTCAAAACTTCCGTCCGTGTGTGGATGTTTTTCGTTTCTACCGTGAATTCGTCTGTCGCTGCTTCAACAGGCGAAAGATAGACTGCGCTACTGAGACCAAGCGTCACGAGTGCTGTCCATGTCATACTTTTTTTCATCGTTAAACGCCTCCTTTTTCTGTAGTATAGCAAGGAAATTACTGGATATATTTTCAGTTTTAAATGATAAAGAAATGAGATTTTAAAAAACATCAATTTAGCGAAAATCAAAAATCCCTCTGTACTGAAAAACATACAGAGGGAAAAGAAATCTTATTTTTTTGCTGGAACCTTGATGAGGAATGGTACCGGTTTAGGCACGTCTTCGAACTTTGCGAACAAGACGACGAGGTGTTCGTACTTGTCTGGCGTTACGACAGCCTGATTTCCTTGAATCGTCACGATGTCTGGATGAGAGGATGTCCAGCCGTCAATGGATTTTGCTCCAATGCCAAGAACACCACCGTAACTTTTTGGCAGAGATGCTGATTTTCCTAATGTGAGTGAATCGACGATCGGATCGACGATGCTTCCTAAAAGATTGAGTAAGCCACTTAATAAGGAGGTGCGAACGTCTTGTGTAGATAACGATAAGCTGCTAGATGTATTTCCGGTTGCAGCTGAAAGTGTGAATGGGGCTATCTTTGAAGTCACTAGCACTTTACCTAAAGTTGTCATCAAACTTTCGTTACTAGACGACCAATTAAGAGGTGAACCGTTCAACGATTTAGGTAACTTTAAATCGAGATACACGTTCAGCGTCGGACTAGCAGTAGCGATGCGGGCGAGATCTTCTTTAAGGATCAGACTGAGATTTCCGGCAATCGTTCCATTGAATGTCTTACTTTTTAGAACGCCGTTTTTTGTGATCCATGCCGTCAACGTAAACGCCTGTGAAGAAACTGCTGGGATGATAGTACCTGTATTTGTGATGGCATTGGTATTACTAGAGGTCCATTTGATCGGTAACTTATTGACTTCAGTCGGCAAGTTGAGTGGTAATTTCAAATCTGTTAGTGAAGAGAGGGAGAGATCTTTCACTGCCTGATTTAGTTCCGCTTCTAGAGTCCATGGAACTTCAATTTCAGGAAATGATTTTTCAGCAGTCACACCATCTTTCTCTACTTGAACCGTGACGACAATGTTTTTGGTCGTATCGCCTCGAACGATGACTCCGCTACTCGATAATACACCTGGATCATCAGACGAGAGGGATAATTTTACTCCTGTAGGAGGTTGAATCACTAGATTTTCTGTTAATTTAGTCGGAATGGTGAGGTTCTTAAGATATGACTCTAATAGATCCCTGACAGATAAACCTGCCTGTGGAACCACTAAATTAGAGAAGGTTTTCTGTAATGTAGAACTTCCTTTTTTAGCAGTTATTTTAAGTGAGACGAGCTCATCTTTAATACCTGGAATGACGATTCCATCGTTTGAAAGTACATTCGTTTTGTCGGAAGATAACGTAACTTCAATTCCAGTAGGTGGCTGGATATTAAGATTATCATTGAGTAAAGAAGGAATTGATAGTTGGTCGAGGTATTTTTGTAGTACTTCGGTATCCGTCAATCCACGTTTCGGTACTGAAATTTTTTCAAATTGTTTAGAGAGCGATAGCCCATTTTTCGAGGCGATGACCGTAATATCAGTCGTTCGATCTACGATATCGCGTGTCAGGATTCCGGTACTAGATAACAACGAAGTAACGGAAGACTCGACACTAACGGTTATTCCTGCAGGTGGATTCAATGAAAGATCAGTTTCAAGTGATTTCGGTATCGAAACACCATTCAAATAATTCGTCAGTTCTTCTGTGACTGTCAGAGGACGTGCGGGTACTGAGAGGTTTGAAAACATCCTCGTCTTTGAAACACCATTCAGCATAGCTGTCACACTGACCGTAACAGTTTGAGCAGTGTCTGCTTGTTTAATAACGCCTGACGTTGCGACAATATCAGGTTGAGAAGAGGTCAGGTATACAGTCATTCCTTCCGGTGCGAGAGGCAACTGAATGTTTCGATTCAACGGACTAGCAATCTCGACTTGATCCAAATAAGTATCGATCAAGGCATCCGGTAACACCTCTTGTTTTGGGATCGTGATCAGTGGAAACTCCTTCTTACGAATGATTCCGTCTTTTGACGCCGTCACCGTCACGGAGACAATCTGATCAGTCAGACCGCGTGTCACGCTTCCAGTATTTGAGAGGATAGCTGTATTTGTTGAGAAGAGAGAGGTATCGATTCCCGGTGTCATCGGGGTCGGCAAGTAATAATCAGTTGTCAAAGGTGACGGGATTTCGACCGTTCTCAAGTAATCATCAAGCAGATCGGACGTCGCGTTTTCTTTCTTTGGAATGATCAAGTTCGAGAAAGTGCGTAATTTAGTTACGCCGTCTTTTGTCGCAATGACTGTTAATGAGACGATCTTATCCGTTTGACCACGGATGATTTGTCCTGTATTTGACAGGATGGATGTATTGGTTGAAGAAAGTGTCGTTTGAATTCCTTCAACTGTCGGAAGACTTACGTCACGCGTCAACGTACTCGGGATATCGAGTTTGTTCAAGTAATCTGCTAACAGTTCGTCAATCGCCGTATCTCGTTTCGGGACTTGATAGTTCCAAAAACTACGTGTACGTGTCACGCCGTTTTTCGTCGCCGAAACAAGAAATGAGAGGGATTGATCGGTCAGTCCACGTGTCACTTTCCCCGTCGACGAGAGGACATCTGGAAGAGAAGAGGTCAGAGAAAGTGTCGTTCCCGTAGCGGCAGGTAAGACTAAATCCCTTGTTAAAGGATTTGGGAATGTCAGACGACTCAAGTAATCGTCTAAGAATAAATCCGTCGCATTGTCAACTTTTGGGACAGTGATATTCGAGTAGAGACGTGATTTTTCGAGACTACCTTTTGAAGCCTTTAACGTGAGTGTGACGAGTTGATCTGTCAGATCACGGCGTACTTTACCATCCGGTGTGACGATTTTTTCGTTTGAAGACACTAATTGGAATGTTATACCTTCTGCTTGCGGCAGCTGAACGTCCTTCGTCAATGGACTTGCAAGCTTGAATTTGTCGAGAGTGAAGTCAATCAGTTCCTCGTCCGTTAGCTCACGTTTCGGAATCGTGATGCCCGAGAAGGAGCGTGTTTCTTCAAGGCCATTCAACTTCCCGACGATCGTGAACGCGACGTCACGTTCTTGATCTGTACGAGTGACTTGTCCGGTAGGCGATAGATTGCCGTCTGTGGAGCGAATGCTAAATGTGGCTCCATCCATTTGTGGAAACTGAATATTTTGGAGGAGCAGATTTGGAATCGTGATTCCTGCAAGCAATGCCTTCAGGATTTTTCTTGAGTCGTCCGGTGCTGGAGGCGTGACGACGTTGCGAATCGTCACAGTGGAAGGCGCTGCATTTTGCGATCCACTTAAAATCGAGACATCATAGCGTCCGACCGGTAACATATTCGTTTCGATCCGGAAGTATCCTTGGCGATCACGTTTTAGTGGATACATGGATACACGGTCTTTATCGTCGATCAGGTACAGGTGATGTGTCATACCTTTTGCCGGATAGAGGATCCGACCGGTGACCAGCAGTCGGCGACCACTTTCAAACGGCGTATACTTCACGTTTTCATGTTTGACGTCTGAGACGCGCAATGTATTTTTTCCGGTAATCAAGACGTTGCGTCCAACGGCTGTGTACTTCACGCTTTTCTTCCCGAAGGACGCTGTCGTCGTACGTGTCCATTTGAGTGGATACGAATAGCGCTGTCCACCAGCGAAAATCGTCGATAGCCGTTCTGGAAGTTTGGCTGATTGATTTTTCCCGACCGTCTTTACAACGGGGGGAAGAATTGATTTCGGATAGTTTTTAATCGTGACGTACCAGTAGGCACTCTTAGACGTTCCCGAAACATTTCCTTTTATTTTTTGTTTTCGATCAATGATTTTTTTATCGAAGCGCACATTACTCCACTTTACGGATCGTTTTACTTTTTTTCCGTTTGCAAGTTTGACACGGACGGTCTTCGGTGGAGAAAGAGGTTTGACCGCAAACACGTCACCGCCATAGTGAACAGTTGATGCAGGACGGTATACTTTTTTGACGCTGCTTGATTTAGCGGCAACAACGGATTGAAATGAGGCGGGGAAGGAAAGCAACAGACAGAGAAGAACGATGAGACTCTTTCGCATGACCAAACCTCCCTAGAAAATGTAGTGTCCAGGCAAATGATTGGCTCTCAGGTGTTGAAATTCCCTTGTTGTATGTAGACAAGAAAAGTAGAAAAATATGCGATGAACCTAATGAGAAGCTAGGTTCACCGCATATTTAGTTTAAACAGAAACGCACATCATTAACGTTTTGAAACTTTGATGATGATTGGAACTGGATTACTAAATCCTTCGAAGTTTGCATAGAGGACAACTACGTGATCATAGTCATCTCGTTTAAGCGTCAAGTTATTTCCTTGAATCGTTACGAGATCCGGATGAGAGCTACTCCATCCAGTGATTTTACGTTCTCCGATACCTAATAAGCCAATACCGCCATATTTCTCTGGTAGTGTGACGGTATCTTGATTCCCAGTGAGACCATTGAGGACCGGTTTCAGAACGTCTCCAAGTAAGTCAAGTAACCCACCGAGTAGACCGCCATTAGGGCGTTGAATAGCAAGATTCAACGTTTCTGACGTCCCTCCAGATGTTGCTGTCAGCGTGAATGGCGTTGAACTAGAGTCGTTCAAGATGGCACCTGTGCTACTTAATAATGATGGTGCGCTCGACGTCCAAGTAACCGCTGAGCCATTCAATGAAGTCGGAAGGTTGAGGTTGTAACCGACGTTCAGCGTACCGACGCTCGACTTGATTTTAGCGATATCATTTTTAAACGATAATCCCAGATTAGCTGCGACTGTTCCTGCGAACGTTTTCGTTTTTGTGATACCACCTTTTGTGACGCTTGCTTTGAGCGTGAAGTTTTGTAAGTTCAATGCACCTTTCACGACACCGTCGTTCGAGATGACGTCCGGATTGTTTGAAGTCCATTGAACTGCAATTCCTTTCGAACTGCTTGGTAAATTGACGTTACCCGTTAAATTCAATAGATTCAGATTGATTGCATTCAGCGCAGCATCTAGCTCTGCTGAAAGACTGAGTGGCACAAGAATATTCGTAAACGTCCGTGATTTCGTGATGCCGTCTTTAGAGACGGTAACCGTCACAGAAATCGTTTTATCGACATCTGGTGGAGTCAGAATACCTGAGTTCGATAAAATATTTGGGTCTGACGCACTGATTGATAAGTTTACACCAGCTGGTGGTGTGAGCGACAAGTTCGTTGTCAACGGACTGCTAATTGTCAAACCAGACAGGTAAAGATCAAGTAATTCATCTGTCGTTGCATCTTGTTTTGGAACCGTTAAGTTCCAGAAATCACGTGATTTCGTGATACCGTCTTTTGTGACCGAGACGACGATCGAGACGGTTTGATCCGTCATACCGCGTGTGACGACACCTGTGTCTGAGATGACGCTAGGTCTAGTTGATGTGATGGAAACCGTAGCACCCGGAAGTGCTGGAAGAACGATATTTTTCGTCACTGGACTCTTGATATCGAGTTTATCGAGATAATCTTGCAACAGGCTATCTGTCGCATTGTCGACTTTCGGGACGAGGATGTTCGGGAAGCTCTTCGTTTTCGTCAAGCTGCCTTTCGTCGCGCGTAACGTCAAGTCGACTTGTTTATCTTCCATTCCGCGTTTGACGATTCCGCTGCTTGAGACAACGGCTTCATTCGACGAAATCAGCGAGAACGAGATTCCTTCAGCCGTTGGTAATGTGATATTCGTTTTGAGTGGATTGGCGATTGTGAAGTTCTGAAGCGTGAAGTCGATCAACTCTTCATCCGATAAATCTTTTCGTGGAACGAGGATGTTCGAGAACGATTTGCTTTCCGTCACACCGCCGAATGTCGCCTTGATCGCAAAATTGACGGTTTGATCGGTCGCGCCACGCGTGACTTTTCCGCTGCTAGAGACAGCTGAGTTGTCTGAATCGACCGCGAACGAGACACCATCGACTTCTGGGAACTCGATGTCACTTAATAGGGGGTTCGAGACGTTGATGACGAGAAGTAACTTTTGAAGCAGTTCCCGTTTTTGTTCATCCGTTGGTTCCGTGATCGGTTTTTTGATCGTAATCGTGACGGATTTCGTCTTTTTCGAACCCGACAGGATGTAGACCGTGTAGTCTCCTGGTGCGAGTTCCTGACTTGTCACGTAGTAGTGACCTTTTTTGTCGAGCTTGAGATACATCTTCGTGCTCTCACCTGTCTTTTTATCCGTAATGACGAGGTAGCTCTTCATACCTTTTGCTTCATAAAGAATTTTGCCGGTTGCCCGAATCTTTTTCCCGTACGAGACGAGATAGTACTTCTGCATCGACTGGACGACATCGGATACTTTCAGCTTGGCAGCCCCGTAGATTTCGAGGTTGCGTCCGACTGTCGAATACGTCAGATTTTTCGTACCGAATGAAGCTGTTGAGACCTTACTCCATTTGAGCGGATACGAGTAGCGTTGTCCACCCTCGAAAATCGTTGAAAGACGTGTCGGCAAGTTCGCTGGTTGATTCTTTCCGACGGTCATGACATTCGGAGCAAGTACCTTCGCTGGATAGTTTTTGACTTTGACATACCAATACGCATTTTTTGATGTACCGTAGACATCTCCCTTGATCTTTTGTTTCTTTCCGATGTACTTCTTATCAAAGCTGACCTTACTCCATTTGACGGATCGATACGCATACTTCCCGTTCGAGAGCTTGACCTTGACGGATTTTGGATACGTCAATTTCTTCTTGGCATACTTCACGCCACCGTAGTGAACGAGATACTTCGGTGAGTAGACGGTCTTGACGCTACTCGAAGAAGCGGCAGAAGCACCCAATGGGGTCAACCCATAGGACAGAATGAGAAGAAGACTCAGAACAATTGCCAACCCTTTTTTCATCAATACAACCTCCTCTAAATCAATAGACTAAAGTGTGCATGGATGAACGTGCATCTCAGGTGTATAAAATAAAATTACCCTTTTATTATGGAAAATATGTAATATTTTTAACATAATTATATTAAATGGTATTTATTAGGCATCTAATATAGGTCAATTGACCTGAATCATTGGTATAGGTTAGTTTAAAACATGTAATTAATATTCAACAATTTAAGGAACATATACTCATAAAGTTTCAACGAATAGTAATTTTGGTCTAATTTTCAAATATATTACATACTTGTTTCTTTTATTTTCAAAAAGTACTAAATTCAGTCGTCCAGTGTATGAATTGAGTATTATTTTGAAATAAAGGTCATGAAAAAACGATAAAAATTGAATAAAAATGTAAAAATAAAAACTAAAAAGGAAAAATAGATAGAAAAAACCATTAAATCCATTATAATGAGATGAGGTATGAATGATGTATTCATGAAATGAATAGAAGAAAGAGGATGATCGAATGAAACGCATGACAACAACGGTACTTGCAGCAATGATCGCAGGCGCGACAGTATGTGCTGGAAGTGCATCGGCTGCTACGAAAGAGGAAACGAAGTATACGACGCAGTACACGAACTTAAAGACCGGTATGACGATGACGGAAGTAGCAAAAGTCTTATACGGTAAAGATTACAAAAAACAACTGGTGAAGAAGAGTGGCAGTACGGTCTTGAAGAAACAAGCCGAGTCGACGGAAATCTCGTACGGTCAAAAAACGAAGTTCTACTACTTCACGAATGGCAAGAACGGAGATAGCGATACGTCACTCGTCTTTATGACGAAAAAGAACAGTTCGGTCTATCGGTTGACTGGAAAATCGTTTGATATTTATCGTGAAAATACAAAATCTGCCGCACGTGAAAGCACACGTAAGCTGGCAAAGGGCGCAAAGGTTAAAGAAGGAATGACAGCGAAGCAACTCGATGCGATTCTTTCTGGAACAGGACTTGGGGAGTGGACAGGAATCGAGGCGACGGATTGGTCGTCGATTCAATCGAAAGCGGAACTCGCTGCGATCGGTGCAGAGAAGTCATCCTATAAGACGTATGTTTTCCCGACTTCGACGGGTGGACGGAAGATGGTCCTCATGAGTTACGACTACAAGAAAAAAACGTATCGCGTCGCTGATCATACGTCGCTATGAATACATACAGGAGTCCATCTAGCAAAAGATGGACTCCTGTTGTCTAAGCAGGTCAGAAACTGATGCAATTGAGCAGATGAAACTACTTGGCTGAAGGAGGAATTCCCATGCAACACGACGAGTACTTGCACGAATATCTCATCTCACATCCGACGTTCGCAAAACCGACGATCAAAGCCTACCGTAGTGACGTCCGGCATATGGAACGTGCCGGTGTCTCGTGGTCGATCGCATCGCTCCAGCACTACTTCGATCAGATGCGTCTGAGCTATCAGCCGTCGACGATCCTGCGGCGATTCCATGCCTTGCGCTCACTCGGGAATGTGCTTGTCCGAGCTGGGAGGTTGCAACGGAATCCACTGCATGACGTGTCACCGATTACCCACCAACGTTTTCCCGACGAGACTTACCATGATTTACAAGAAGGGCTGTCGATCGTCCGCAGCATCGAAGACCCGATGTACCGTTTATTTTTCGAAGTGATTTGCCAGACCGGTCTCCGCTTCACTGAGGCACGCCTGTTATCCGTTACAGACATCGATTTCGAGACGCATACACTGTTCGTCCGTTACGGCAAGGGGCGTCGCCTGCGGACGATTCCGATCGGGATGATGCTGTCGCACCGTCTCCTGCATTTCCTCGGTGAACGCAAAGAGGGCATTCTGTTTCAGTCCGTGACCGGACGCTATCTGCATGAACAGACGGCACGTGTGATTCTTCGGGACACCGCCCTGCGCTTGAGCGGCGCACCACTCCGCCCGCATGCGCTCCGGATCGCATATGCGACCTATCTGCATCATGAAGGAGGTTGTACGATCGTTGAGATTCAGCTCTTACTCGGTCATGCGCATCCGACGACGACCGTCGGCTATATCCGGAGTCGTACGAACCGAATCCGGGAGATCCTCAATACGTTGTCGGCTTGAGTCGGTTGACCGAGGCACGGTCGATATCGCTGGAAGGAAGGATATAGTGTTGGGTCGTCCGGACGTCCCGGTGACCGAGTAGACGCATGATCGTCAATACGTCCGTCTCATGTTCGTGGTAGAGCGTGGTTGCAAAGGTCACCCGAAGATCGTGCGGACGGAGAATCCGACCGAGCTGCGTTAGACTCGCTTCGCGTAACGTCGACCGAATCCGTTCTGCCGGGAAGCGACGACCCGTCTCCGTTGAAAACAATTCCTGCGAAGGGACGCATGTTGTCTCAAGATAACGCAATAAGACGCGATGCAATTCGTCATGTAACGGCAGGTGACGCATACGTCCTCCTTTTCCGTGACGAACGAATAGTTGCTTGGTGTCCCAATCGATATCCGTCAGGCGTAAAGCATGTGCTTCGGCGAAACGAAGTCCCGTATGGAGCAGTAAGAAACAGAACGCGTAGATGGTCTCGTCCGTAATCCGTTCGAGGACGGACCGGACCTCATCATACGAAAAGCGGGGGCGTCGACGGGCAATCGGGGGATGACGTTTCGTTTGCGCGAGGGGATTGTGTGCTAAGGCGCGTTCAGTAACGAGTTGGTCGAACAGTGTCGACAGGGCGTGGAGACGACGGGCGACAGTCGTCGAAGCATATGACGTTCGCAGTAAGGTACCGTACCGTTGCAACGAAGGAACATCGATTCGGGTCACGTTGCGACACAGATGACGAACGTCGCTGCGGTAAGCTTTTTTCGTCAATGGACTGTAGGGTCCTTGTTCGATCAACGTTAATAATCGTTCTTCATAGAACGCCATCATCCGAGCAAATACTCGACTTTCTTACGGAGTTCGGATTTCAAGGACCGGAGCCGGGCGTGCGAGTACCCGAGCGTCTCTTCCGTCCCGTTCATCAAGGACTCGAGAAACGTGAACTCCGTCGCTGATAAGTCTCGCTTGAGTTCATTCATCAGGTAGGTGAACGACAGATGTGGGGTACGCGGGCGTTCCGGTAACGCGTCGGAGACGACTTCGGTCGCAAGCGTCCGGTTACGGGTCGCCAGGTAATCGAGCATCGCGCCTTTCGCGCGAATCCGAACGAAGGTGACGGTCAACGTCTTCCCGTCCTCGATCGATTTCCAAAGTCGGAGCAAGGCGGCTTGCCGGCATTCATCCTGTTCATTTGGGTGGATCGACAGGCGGGAGAGCAGGGAGTTAATCAGGGGGAGCCAATTGCGAAGAAGTTCATTCATCGGAGGGAGTCCTTTGACGAGATATGCATATCTGCTATGTATTCCGCGGTAGTTTCAGTATAAGTAGAGTTATCCGATACAGTAGTCTGATTTCATGCGGTTTTTTTCGATTAAAAAAGAGGATTTTTTCTGTATTTAAGGGTGAACGCATCGTAAAAGATGAGAAAACCGTTGGCACGATTCAAAAAAGTGACGTTGAAAGCCGAGGATAACTCTACTTATCCTCGAACGTGTTCGAAAAAAGATTTATTTTTGGAAAAAGAAGGCAAATATTGAGAATTTCATTATACTTATGAATAAGACACTACTAAAAAGGAGAAACTACATATGAAAAAATTGATCGTCGGTCTTGCTGCGACCGTATTGTATTCTGCAACGTCGATCCATTCGTCGGCAGAAGTCAAAATTCCGTTCGTCACGTCACTCACTCCGTCATCCGCTTTTCAAGTCGTACCGAATGAGTCACGCGTCTGGCGGTGGGGGACTTATGAAGCACCACGACTCTTCGATTTCGAGCAAGCGCGTGACTTACAGGTACTATCGACTGAAGAAGGAGCACCGATACAAGACTTCACGGTCTCGGACGATCAACAACGATTCGTCTTTGTGAAGGATCAAGTGCTTGAGGTACGTGACGCGACAGGGAACGTGCTGCGCGTCATCGATCAGATCAAGACACCTGCAGGAACGCTCCAGTCGTTCACTCGTGCTCGTTTCTTCCCAGACTCACATCTACTTGCTGTGAGTGCGAAACAAGAGGGGGTCGAGCACACAGCCGTTTACGATTTAGATACAACAACCGTTCGTTTTGTCCAAGAGACGACAGGAGCAAAAGCGATTCGGACGTCGACTGCTTATTTAGCGATCATCCGTGAGACAAGCGTTGACGTCTACGAGAAAGACGGAACGCTCGCGAAACGTCTCACGCATCCATCCGGCTACGCCGCCTATGAGATGGGACGCGAGGGCACACTCGTACTCGCGAAGGCGAATGACCGCCGTCTATATGTCTATGATGGAGCACATCAATTCAAGGAAAGTACCTCCTCGCAGTTCATCACGGGGATGACCGGAACGTATAAAGATATCGCGGTCGACGAAAGTGGGAAGTTCATCGGTGCCTTGTATACGGGACGGGACGGTTACTTCGCCTTGTTTGAGAAAAACGGTCACCGGATCGAGACATCGCTGGATCGGGATGATTCCGTCAGTTACTCGTCGGTGCTCGGCATGACGAAAGGAGCCCGCTACCTTATCGCGAATGCCGATGGTGGTGAGCGGACGAACATGTACGATGGTCGCCTGCTCGTCGAGCGACCGGTCGCGCTTTCGATCCCGTCTTCCTTCAAGGAAGTGAAGGTCGGATCACCTGAGCCGCTTCTTCTCAATGTCACGCAAGCAGACGGCAAGAAAAAACAAGTCACGGCAAAAGTGAAGTGGGTCTCGGATCAACCAACGATCGCGAGCGTCTCGTCCGGAAAACTGTACGGGAAAAAAGCAGGAGCCTACATGTTACGAGCATCCTACGGAGGCTACACTGCGACACTCAAAGGAAAAGTCAGCCCGTTACCGAAGCTCTCGACTGTCTCCGACAGCAGTTGGTTGAAACGTCAAAAGCAGGCGATGCAAGAGAAGCAAGGGTTTGAAGGATCACCACGCGTCGGAGCTAGTTATGTCTCGTGGACAGGTACGTCCGGTAGCCTCGTTCAAACAGGAGAAAAGGTTCTCAACGGAAAGTGGAAAGGTCGTCATTTTGTAGCCCGTTATCCGCGCTTCGGCAGTCAAATCGATCGGATCGATCTCGTCACGCTCGCACCAGCGCTTGAGAAACGGACGCTGACGAAAGCAGAAGTCAGCGCCGTGTTCGGGAAACCAACGTTCAAGGAAACGTATGCGACGTCCTACTCGCAACGCGTCGTCGAAGGCAAAACGACGCGCGCGACGTACGCGATTCGCAGCGTCTACGAATATCGGATCGGACAAGTGACGTGCCAGTTCGCCTTTGACGCGAAAGGAACAGCACGGTTGATTCATGTAAATTAAACAGATGGATGGATTTGGAAAAATGAAGGAGTTGTGTTAGGGTAACGGTAATCCACGACAAAGGAGGAACATCGAATGAAATGGATGAAAGGATGTATGGCACTACTACTAGTGCTTGTATTACTTGTTCCAATGACGGTTGATGCGAAAACGATGTCGAATGCCGCGTACTTGAAAAAACAATTCGCAGCAGCAGAAAAAGGAACCTTGCTTGAGGCAAAGGCGAAGCTGTATGATCGTTTCACGATTAAAGGAAAGGACGCCAGCTATGGGGTCGATCAGACCGATTGTTGTGTCTTCGGGAAGTTGAAAGGAACGTATCTGTATTCCGATTTTCGGTTTAGTACGAAGTACCCGGAGCATGTCGGAGTCTTGATGACGTTACCGCAGCTCAACGACCGTAAAATCAAGCTGAGTGAGGTCAAACAGGCGCTCGGGAAACCGAGTCAACACGAAACGCTACAAAAGGATGAAGTCCCAGCAAAGATGAGCTTTCAAATTAAAAAAGAAGAATATCTCCGATTCGACCAAAAGGGTACGTACTATTACAACGTAAGTAAAAAAGCCTTACTGTGGTTTGACTACGATACCAAAGGCTATGTCCGCGCATTTGGTGTTTCAGCGACGGATCGATGAAGGAGAGTACGTAATATAGAACACGTCACAGTCTACTGGATGCCATCTATCGATGGTGTCTGGTAGCTTTTTTTGTAGTGAACGAGGTGAAAATAGGCTTATTTCTTGAAGGAATAGTTTCTTAAATAATTAATATGGTTAGCTTTATAAAGTTGTGAAAGAATGGTATATTTTTGAATAATCTATCAGTTATATAAACAAGGATGGTGCAAATTTTGAAAAAGAATATGATGAGGTATACGGTGATTGCAATCATCGTACTGTTTGTTGCTGCCATAGCCATTCGTTACATGTATCCGTATAGCGCTCTCAGCATCAACAAAAATGTTGAAGTGGATCCGGATCAAACAACGAGTCGTTATCACAACAACCTTAAAAAGTTGTCTTCACATGTTCCGACTCTGTCGGAAGATGAAGAATACAATGAAAAGATAAGGGCGCAGGTGGAGAACGTCCTCGCCTCTTCCACACTACAAGAGAAAGATATGCGTAAAGCGGACGTACTACAATTATTGAATGACATGAATGGTTTAGTGAAAAGCATAGGGCATCACGTCAGATATCAACCGGAGTACTTTAATGAAAAGCAGCGATCCTATTTGATTGCATTCAAAAATCATCTTCAAGTGAACTCCTATAATACGAATCAAATCATCGAAGACTCCTTTTCAAGCAACGATGAAATCGTCACTTCGATCCATGAGTTGTACAAAGGGATGAATCAAGACATCGAAGCCTTGTTACAGCTGAGTTGAATCGTTTTTACGTAAAAGAAAAGCATCTGCGTCCATTTTAATGATGGATACAAATGCTTTTATTTTTATCGGTGTGAAACTAGAAGATCCTACCTTGTGCTGCAGAATACACGACGAAAGGATATAACTACGTAACTCCACATCATCGTACAGTTTAGTGACATATAGTATATAAAACTTAATATTAATGAACGAGATGTAATGTTGTCACTGCTTGTTCTGATTGTAGAATCAAGTTATTTGTCTGATCATCTAACAAAACAGGAACGTCATTTGATTGCTTTTCTTGCTGGGTCAACTCTTGATTGATTAACTTATAAAGTATGGCAACTAGCTTGATATTTGTGTCGACTAGCATTTTTTCTTCTTGCGTATATGAAGCATAATCCGTATTACGCGCTACTAAAGTTTCAAATTCGTATACTTGCTTGCGATAAATTTTGTGAATCATATTTAGATGAATTTCCATTTTAGTCGCCAGTACGTCTAGTCGTATTAAAAAATCGATTGATTTTCTAATGGATCTATTAATTTCATTCACTTCTCGTTTAATTTCCAAAGCTTTTTCTAAATTTGAGTTATTTTTTAACTCTTTAAATATAGAGCCCATTGCTAAAAATTGGCCTATAAAGGGAATCACCAATATAGCTATAAAATATTGATGAATCTCTATTTGAAATGTTTTGAACTTTTGGAAATCATAAAAAGTGAGTTTAGGTAAAGTAAAAGATTCATTCGCTTTTTGTTCAAACTCTGGTCGGTTTTTAAGTTGTTCAAATGCGTTTGAAAACCGTTGAAAACTTTTAAAAATTTTAACCTCGAGTTTTTCAAGTTTTTCTATTTGTTCTGCCGTTTCTTTTTTGACATGAACCAGATTACTTTTACACCTATTATATTCATCCTCAGAGTTTTGAACGATTTGCTGAGGTGCTTTAAGTTGCTGTACCTTTTGTTTAATACTTTTTGATTCTGATTTGAGTTTTTTGGTTATGAACGAAAATGGCATGTTATATACAGCTCCTTCTATTTAAAGCACTATTAAAACGTATGCATCATACGCCTAACTTTATATGACAGGATGATTTGATTTTATGAAGAAATCATAATTTAAATTGAAGCGTGCTAGTAGAGTCGTTCATAAAATCTGTTAATCCATCGATTGTCCCGTCGTAAGAAAGATGAATGTTATATTTTTGAACAATATCTGTTAGCGTTCGGTTGATTTCTAAATCGGAATGCGCGGCAGTTAGTTGTAGTGCAATTTCGTGCGTCATTTCAACTCGTTTCGAAAGATGATGGAAATCTATTTTTTCAAGTGTCGCTACATACTCAAGTAAGTCCGTATTGATTTTTTTGAAGTTTTCTAATTTGTAATCCATTGAAGACTTTGATTGATTTAGCCAATCCATGATCTTTTTTACATTTTTCGAATGTTCAATGTAGTAAATCAAGCTGACACTTACTAAACCTGTGACGCTAGCACCGACGAAGGTCGTTAATACATCACCGACAATCGGAATGTTGAGTGCAGGAATCTTTCGCATAGCTTCCACAACAACTGTTCCTAAGACCACAGAAGCACCGGTAGAAATGAGGATAGCGACAGACTTCATGACTTCACCAGGTGGTAAGTTTTGCGGGTTAAGTATTAATATTTTCAAAGCTTCCACAATAGTAGAGAAACTTTCACGAATGATCTTGACTGTATTTTTGGCAGTTGTAACGAATATATTGATCAAGGTAGTTGCTAACGACGATAAAATTCCTGATAATAGACCATCTTTAAATCCATGAATAATTTCTTTATATTTTTGACTGATACGTTTAAAGGCGCTCTTTACGATATGTGCTGTTTCTTTAAAAAATAATTGTAAATCAAATGAAGCGCGTATTTTTTTGATAAAAGGTGGTAATTCTGCTTTTACGATCATTACAACCTCACCTAAAATCACACCCAGTGCCTGACGTAATCCCATCTTAATACCAAGTGCATAACTGGATTGAATCGTGTCATTTAAAAATTTAGTACTCGTGTAATATTTACTCTCCAACTGCTTGTCATAGTTATCCCGTGCTGTTTTCTCTGCAGCTGCCATCCTTTTCGCATCAACGGATTCCAACTGAGTAAGTTTGTTTAATTCCTTTTTCTCCCGATCATCGAGTGTAGTCTGATTGGAAAGTTCGTTTATTCGTTCTTGTCTTTCTGGTCTCATTTGATCGAGTGAATCAGTGAATTGTTCCGTTGTCTTCGCGCCTTTCGAACGATTGATTGAACGATTCGTATGCTTGAGGTTCAACGATTGATTGGCAAGTTCAACACCATCTGCATCAGCTAAAATTCGACCAGCATCTCCTTGAATTTCTTTCGCAGAAATGACATGGTCTAAATCAATCTTTTCATTTTGAGGAATTCTTTTTCCTGTATAGGCATCCTGTAAAATCCCTTGTTCTTTTTTAACAGCACCTTCTCTGTTGCGATTGATGTAGTTTTTGTGACTGTGGTATTTAGCAGATGTTGATTTATCATAGCTACTCTGGGTTTCGTAATCATACTGATTGTTCTTATTGGCATACCCTTCGAATTGAGAATCACCCTTTTGAATAGCTCTTACGTTATGAATAGTATCGACATCTCCGCCATGACGATCTTTTACGAACAGAAGATCTAATCCAAATGAAGTAATTAAACTTCTAATAATGACCTCTTGATATTGATCTAACAGACTCCTTACCGGTGATTTTTCTAAAGTATCTGCAGGTGTATTAGTCTTTAAATTTTGAATAATACCGTACGTTTCAATTGTATTCATATAACACCTCATTCTATTTTTGATATGGGAAAGTATAGAACGAATCATTTTTATCATTTGTAGCTTCTGGATTCAGCTAAATCAAAGAAGGAGGTAAGTATCCGGTGTTCAATTCGGAAACTTATCTCCTTTAATAACAACTATTCAAGCTATTCTTTCATGTAATTTAAAATCAAAAATTAAGATAAAAAGAAAGCATCTAACTCTTCGTGATTGTGAAGGATATTGGAAGAGGGGACGTTTAACTCTTCAGCTAATTCAATTGAAGCTGCTGCGATAGATGCTGAGTTTGCTTCCATATCAAAGGCAGCGTCAATTAGAGAATGATAACGTGAAAAAGTAGCGTTAATCTTTTCGATCAATTGGCGATACGCTGAATCCATTTGCCGTAGAAGAGAATCCGAATAAGCGTCTAACACTTTTTTCAAAGCCTCTTCGCGCTGGCCAAGCTTTCCTTTTGCGAATTTCCAAATAAAATCAGTAGCAACCGTTCCAATAACAGCACCTAAAAGTGGTATCGGAATTAGCGTCTGTCCTAATGCAGCACCAATTGCTGTAACACCTGCTTCAAAACAAATAATTTGTCCCTCAGTTAAAACTTCATCAGCTTCGATTTCTCCAGCGTAGTATTGCTTAAATAAAGAAGTCATACCAAACGCAGCACTTGTGACTGCTCCTGCAAAAGGTGCCGAAAGGGCAGTGGTGTTTGTAAGAGTATAGATTGATCCAGCAGTTATTCCAGCGCGAAGACCGTTCTTTCCAGCATCCAAACCGAGTTCTTTCCAATCTTCCGAATTAAGATGGGAGAGCGCTTTTCCTTCTTTTTTCTTGCTATATAGTCCTTTAAATAATGATAAAGAAGCTGTTACAGTAGCAGCGCTACCGGCGACCTTTAATCCTTCTCCAACAGAAGGACCGCGCATAGCATTTGTAGCTTTTGTTTTTTCTTTCGCTTTACGATCAATTTCTTTTTTAATCTCGTGGTTTTGATCGACTATATCATCTTGATGATTAGTCACTGTTTCAAATACTTTACCAAGTTGTACCTCATCATAATTTGAAATCGAGGGATGGCACATGTCAGAGAAAGAACGACCTGATAGAGCTTCTAACTTATTAACTTTATTTAAAATTGATTGTGCGGACTTTGCTGAAAGTGATTCTGGTACAATACCATTTCGTATCTGTTCAATTAAAGCAAATTGATCTTTAGGAATCATGTAATCAATAGAAGAGTCCTGGTATGTTTGAAGATGCTTAGCAACATGACTCAACGTATTTCCTGTTCCATTAATGAATTTTGATTGGATTTTGACACCATTTAGTATGAAATCTTCTGGTGCCGTTCGTCCTACACCATCGAATGTAGCATCCGCATTTAATCCAAGTAGTGTATTTTTTGCATTCCTTACATTTACTTCAAGGTGCTCTGCAACCTCTCCATGCTTTGTTCGAAGCGTACCTAAAATGTTTTGTGGAGAAGATAGAAACTGACGCATTTTGGATAAATGAATTAATGCATTTTCAAAATTAATATCTTGTTGTGATTGAGATTTAAGTTGATCTTTAATGATTTGATCAATTTGATTATTGAGATATGACTGTTTGAATGCATTGAATCCGTCTACACCAGAAGCAATAAATTGATCTTTGATTGTTTGGTCCATGGTTTATCCGATCGCTTTCATGAATAAGGCAGATAGGCTATGAGCATTATTAACAATTGCAAGTAACTTATTCTTTTGATCAGATGTGAACGAAGTATAAGATGTAATGTCTTGTGCGCCGCGAGTAAATTGATGGAACATCATATAAAGTTCATTTGCTAGTCGTTTTGTTGCGCCATCTAGCTCTATGATTTCACGAGTAATTGCCTGTAATTTTTTCTTCTCTGCTGTAATCTTTATTCGTTCTGAATCTGCTTTAATTGCAGCCTCCTTATTTTTCTTACTTGCAAAAATACCTCCGGTAATCAGTGTGGCTGCTCCAATAGTCCAACCGATAGGACCTGCCAAAGCTAATAAAGCACTGCCACCTGCCATACCACTTCCACCAATAGTAAGGGCACCTCCACCTAGCCATGCAAGAGCAGCATTTGTTGCTGCAACACCACTAAGACCTGAAATGGCTGCTCCAGTAGACGCTGTACCAAACGTAGTGGCGATCGCCATAGCAGCCGTTGGCGCGAATGCTGCTGTCGCTACACCTGCGGCTACACCGGCAGCAGTACCTCCACCAGCAATTTTGAGCATAGTTTTCTCGTCATATTCAATTTCACTGAGTACTTTAAAACTGGAAAGGTTAACTTTGATTTCCTCTAATTCTTTTTCAAATTCTTTTGGTGTATTTGCAAGACTGTTAACATATTGCTCAATACTATCGATGACAACGACTGAATTGTTTCGTGTTTCATGAAGTTTAATCGCTTCGGTTGTTGTTTCTTTACCAGCAAATTCATAATCAGCTACTTCATTTTCTAATTTGCGAATTGCATCTTTTTTTAATGTTGTATTTAACATGTTCATCCTCCTAACAATATATGCTAATTCTATAAAAATAAGTATTTAATTTCCTGTATTTTTACCTTAAAAAGTAAATGATTTTTCGATAATCTGTAAATACGAAATATTTTTTATAGGGTTAAAGATAAATTACAGCTAAACATAGTGAATATTCAGTTGAAATTAAAAAAAGAATAAATGATTTGATGATCAAAGTTATATTATTTTTATTTTGTGAAATATTCTTAAATCAATTTATTGGTAATTATATTGATTATTTAAAACAATAGTTAATTAAAAAAGATATTTTTTAGTGTTTAATTTTAATTATTATCGTGTAAACGATTCCATGATACGCTAGGGAACAGAAAAACCTGTTCAGAAAGAAGGAATTCCTATGCATATTCTTGTCATCGATGATGAGGCGAGCATCCGGCATCTCGTCAAACTACAACTTGAGCTCGATGGTCAGACGGTCGAGACGGCAGCGGACGGGGCAACGGCACTCGCATTGCAAGAGACGCAGACGTTTGATTTGATCGTCCTCGATTTGATGCTCCCGGATACGACCGGCTTCGATTTGATTCCCAAGCTGCGGAAGACGACACCTGATTTACCGATCTTGATGCTGACAGCACGTGATCAAATGAATGATAAGATCATCGGTCTGCAGCTCGGAGCGGATGATTATATGACGAAACCGTTTAATGGAACAGAGCTCGTCTTACGTGTGAAAAATTTATTGAAACGTGTAAAGACGGTCGCACCACCCATGCCTGTCGTGACGGATCCTTTCTTATCGGTTGATCCGGAAGAACGCGTCATTCGTCTCGATGGTCAACCGTTGCCGCTGACGTACCGAGAGTATGCGTTGCTCGCACTCTTCCTGACCCATCCGAAACGGGTCTTCGAGCGTGACGAACTGCTCGAACAGGTCTGGGGCTTTGACTTCTCCGGTCAGACCCGTGCCGTCGATATCATGGTCCAGCGTTTACGGAAGAAACTCGGAGCGCAAGGGGAGCGGATCAAGACGATTTACGGTGTCGGCTACAAATGGGTCGACGCATGAAGCTACGTCAAGTCATCACGGAAAACTTCGTTTTGCTCCTCGTTCCGGCACTACTCGTTCTCTTCTTGATTCTTTATGCCTTCATCCAATCGAACCTCTATGAGAACGCCGTCGAGTCTGTCCAAAAACTGAGTCGGGAAGCAGAACTCTATACGACGAACTATCTCGCGAGCGAAGAGACGGACTCGCTCGCCGATACGGCTGTCCCAATCGCTTCATACTTAGCAGACCGGTTTGACGCGCGCGTCCAACTGTTCGGACCGAATGCGGAACTACTCGCCGATTCGGAGCGCGATCAATTACCGCTTCTCGCAGGGGACATTGATCAAGCCTTAAAAGGAAAATCGAGTTATCTGTTCCTCAAAGAGACCGATGTTCCTGTGCTATTCTTCTCGAGCCCGCTGTATGGTGAGACAGACGTCATCGGTTCAGTCCGCTTTCTCGTCGATCTCCGGACGGAAGCGGAACTGCTTCGACAATTTACCTATGTCTTCACCGGTGTGTTTCTGATGTTGATTGTGATTGCCGTTTGGACAGCGCGGCGGATGGCGAAGACGTTAATTGGACCAATCGACGATTTACGTAGCGTCTCGCATGCCTTGACGAAGGGGCATTATGCAAACGCACTTCCAGCCTATCCATACGAAGAACTGAATCGACTGGCAGCGGACTTTTCGACGCTTGCTGACGCGATTCAGCACAACATCGGACAACTGGAACAACAACGAAACGACCAACAGACGTTCATTGATCACATCACCCATGAACTTCGAACACCGATGACGGCGATCATGGGCTATGTCGAGTTAATTCCGAAGCTGCCGCCAGACGAAGCAGCGCACTGTTACCACTACATCGAGATCGAGAGCCAGCGCTTATTGCGACTCGTCTCACACAATCTTGAACAGGCGAAACAACAACGCAACGAACGCCACGCGACGTCGACGATGTTCGCACTCGATGCCTTGCTCGCAGATGCCTTATTCATCATGCAACTTCGACTTGACGGACAAGGGATTCAAGTCGAACAAGATGTTCCTTCTATTTACGTGCTCGGACAACCGGATCAGACGAAGCAAGTCTTGTTAAATCTTCTCGAGAATGCCGTCAAGTACAGTGACGCGATGTCGGTGACGTTCGCAGCAGTCAGTACGGACACGAGCTTACAACTTCTCATGACAGATGACGGAATTGGTATGGATCCAGCTGTCCTTACCGAATGGAAGGAGGAGCAACATAGTCTGACGACGGCGAGCGGGAATGGACTCGGTCTACCGCTTTGTCGGCGTTTGATGCAGGAACAAGGCGGCGATTTTGCACTGGAAAGTGATGCGAGTGGCACACGTATCACACTCACCTTCCGATTAGCCGACCAAACATGATGTAATCGCTTACAAATGATACATTTACGAAACATTTCGACCGGATTTACGAAACAATTGCCCCGTAATCTAAGAATCAAGCAAGGAGAGGAATCATGAAAGCATCGACCATCGCCTATCTCTTCCTGATGGGGGTCTTGTTTGCCCTCGGTCTTCTTTTGCTTCAGCAGACGGTCTTCGGACGCTTACATGTCCTCGATGGACCAAAACGACTGAATGCTTCCGATGACTCGCTGCCGACGGAGTTGACATTACGTCACCGGGCATGGGGGGAGCAGACGGTAGAAGACGGAACGGAAGTCCAGCGCATCACGACGCTATTGAAGCAAATGAAGACGGTGACAAACGGGACCTGTCCGGCGGGTACGGCGACGTTTACCGGAACGCTTCGTTTCTTAAACGGAACGACGTGGACGTTCTCGCTCGGGGAAAGCATGACACTGAATGGACAATGTGTCGCAAAACGTCCTAGCACCCAGACGACGACATTAAAAGCACGGTTCTTAAACGCCTACCACGAACCGGAACAGCTCGCGCGTCAGTTTGCTGAGGCGGAAGTCGTGACATGGTATGCAGCGGGACGGTCGCGTACTCTAACTGCACGCGAGCGTGAAGACGTCAAGCGTCGCCTGGCGCAAGCAGAGCCGATGACGGACTACGAAGAAGTCGGTCAGGCACTTGATGCGAGTCAGCGGCAGCCGCGCATTCTCAAGCTTCAACGGTTCAAGAATGAGCAGAATACGCGTGCCAATCTGCTGAATATCACCGTGTACGAGACATTGTTCAGCGTTCAGTACATGGATGATGACAATGGAAACACTTTCTATTTAAAAGGACAACTCCTGCCGACCGGGAAGGAGGCAGATCGATGAGAAAAGGAATGCTCTTCTTGCTGAGTATCATTTGTCTCATGAGCATTTGGATCGTCCGCAACAATGAACAGACGAAGCAGGGGACAGCTGCGCGGGAAACCGTTCCGCATTTGACGGCGTATGTCTCCGCGAAAGAGGATATCGGTCGCGCCTTGCTGTCGTCATATTGTGAGCAGGCGGGTTGTACGTATGAGTTCGTGCGTCTCTCGACGGAAGAACTCGTCCGGCGTGTGACGAAGGAAGCGGATCATCCGCGCGCCGACGTCATCATCGGCGGAACGTGGGATGCCCACCAGACGCTCAAACAACGCGGCTTGTCGACACCGTTCCCAAGCGACATGGATCAAGCAGAACTGCAGGATCCGGATCGCTACTGGATCGGCTATGAAGTCGAACGCTTAGCGATCGTCATTAATACAGACGTTTGGAACGAGCGGTTCGGGGCGGCACCGTATCCGAAGACGCTCGCTGACTTGACGGCAAAGCGGTATCAGGACGAGTTGATTTTGCCGGATCCGAACCATTCTGGTACCGGTGCGACGATCCTGCAAGCGGTCTTTGACGGATACGGAACGAAGGCGGAAGATGTCTTACGCCAGCTAATCGAGCGAACACGACTATTCACGGCGAACGGCTTTGCACCGACGTCGTATGTCGCCAGTGGGGAAGCGATGCTTGGGGTCAATTTCATCGGGGATCAACAATCGCTGCGCGAAAAGTATTATCCGGTCAAAAGCATTCCACTCGATACGTACTCGATCAACGCGATTTCAAAGCTGAAAGGACGGACGCAACAAAAGCAGGCGAACGCCTTCATGCGTTTCGTGCTCTCAGCAGACGGTCAGGCCATCTTGCGGAAAGTCTCGTTTGGTACGCCGACCTATGCGATCGCGAAGACACAACCGATCCAGCAAAACGTCGGACAGGATATCGTCGCCGACTATCGGGATTATCTCCGTCGATTCAATCAGCTCCAGGACAAATGATGCGAAGACTCTGATTCAGATAGGGGAAATGGAAGATGGGCTTCTTCAGCATCAAAAAATTGCCGAATGCCGGCATACCAATCGAAGTACAACGGAAACAATGGTTACAACAATTCTTAAAGGCATTTTTAGTCGTCTTCTTCTCATACATGGCGATGTACCTCATCCGGAACAACTTCAAGGCAGCGCAACCGCTCTTGAAAGAGGAACTCGGCTTTACGACGACGGAACTCGGATATATCGGCTTTGCCTTCTCGATTACATACGGAATCGGGAAAACGTTACTCGGTTATTTCGTTGACGGGAAAAACACGAAACGTGTCATCTCGTTCTTATTGATCTTATCTTCTTTAATTGTCACCGCGATGGGACTGTTGATGAGTGCCGGTGGAAGTCCAGTCGGTCTCTTGATGGTTCTTTGGGGGCTCAGTGGATTCTTCCAATCGGTCGGGGGACCATCGTCGTACTCGACGATTGCCCGCTGGACACCGTTTGAAAAACGTGGGCGTTACCTCGGTTTCTGGAACGTTTCGCACAACATCGGTGGAGCGATTGCCGGGGGTCTCGCCCTTTGGGGAGCGAACGTCTTCTTTAACGGCAGTGTCGTCGGGATGTTCATCTTCCCAGCTGCGATCGCGCTCGTCATCGGGATCGTCGGGCTGTTCATCGGGAAGGATGATCCGGAGGAACTCGGGTGGAACCGGAGTGAAGAAATCTTCGAGGAACCGATTGAACCGGAAAATATTGCTGCAGAAAGCATGACAAAATGGCAAATCTTCAAGACATACGTTATCTCGAACCCCTGGATTTGGACGCTCTGTATCGCGAACGTCTTCGTCTATATCGTCCGGATCGGGATTGATAACTGGGCACCACTCTACGTCACGGAACACTTGCACTTCAGCACGGAGAGTGCCGTCAATACAATCTTCTTCTTTGAAATCGGTGCGTTATGCGGCAGTATGATTTGGGGTTACGTGTCCGATTTACTCAAAGGACGCCGGGCGCTCGTTGCCGCGATCTGTCTTTTGCTGACGGCTGTCGCGGTCCTCGGTTATCGTTACGGTACGAGTGAACTCATGATTTATGCGTCATTGTTCGCACTCGGTGCGCTCATCTACGGCCCGCAGCTCTTGATCGGTGTCTCGGTCATCAGCTTTGCACCAAAACAAGCGACGACGGTCACGAACGGGATGGTCGGAACGTTCGGTTACTTGTTCGGTGATTCGATCGCAAAAGTCGGTCTCGCAAAAATCGCTGATCCGGAAACGAATGGTCTAACGATCGGTTCCGTTACGTTGCACGGTTGGAGTGACACGTTTGTCATCTTTAATGCTGCGTTATTGTTCGGTTTGATTGCCCTCGCCATTGTCGCCGTCGTCGAGGAGAAAAAGATTCGCCGCCTTGGACTGCTGGAACGCCAAGCGGACAAACTAAGTTCATGAATATGGACAGCCTCTTGATTAAAAAGGGGCTGTTTTTTGTTGCTCATATTTAAGGTCCAAAAACTTCGGATGACGTTCTTATATAAAAAAATATCTTTTGTGCATGTTTTGTCGCAGACAGGGAAGCACTAATACTATCGAAGTTGATCGTTGTGCCCGTTTGAAGAGAGGAGTTTTTGTATGTCTGAATTATCCGGTTTTCCGTCATCGTACTGGAAAGCATCATCTGTTGGTGTATCGTATCCACCCCTTGAGACAGACACAAAACATGATGTCGTCATCGTTGGAGCTGGCATTGCCGGTTTAGTCACCGCTTTGCAACTCGCAGAACGAGGGTATGACGTGGGTGTTATTGAAGCAGAAGAGGTGGCATCTGGTACGACTGGATATACGACGGCAAAGGTGTCGTCTCAACATGGTCTCATCTATGATCAATTGATCAAAAGTGTAGGAGAGGACAAAGCACGACTTTATTATCAAGCAAATGAAGAAGCTATTACGTTTCTTTGTCATCAAGTCGAACGTCTTGATCTAGCGTGTGAGCTTGAGACCCAAGATGCGTATCTGTATGTCTCTTCTTCAAAAGAGAATGCGATGGATCGTGAAATCAAAGCGTATGCTCGTCTGGAGATAAACGGTGGCGATGCGACAGATGAAGTACAGAAGAAGTTGCCGTACACCGTGAAGCGGGCGGTCGTTCTGCGCGATCAAGCACAGTTTCATCCCGTCAAGTACTTACAGGGCTTAGCAGAACATTTCGTCCGACAAGGTGGGACGCTGTATGAAAAGTCACGGGCGACGACGATTGAAAGTAATCGAACACCGACGATCGTCCTTGAGAATGGACATCGTATTGAAGCTAAGAAGGTCGTGATCGCAACCCATTTTCCGTTTCATGATTTCAAAGGATTATATTTTTCGAAGCTTGAAGTTCATCGATCGTACATCGTTTCAGGATTCGTCGACGATTCGTTTCCTGACGGTATGTTCATGAGTGCCGATCAACCAAGTCGTTCTTTACGACACACACGTACTTCGGACGGTCGTCGATTAGGACTGTTTGGTGGTGAAAATCATTTATCGGGTCACGAAACGGAAACGATGGCACGTTATCAGCACTTAGCTGATTTTGCGACGAACGCCTTTCAAGTGGAAACGTTCGACCGATTTTGGTCGGCGCAGGACTTAATTACATTGGATCACATCCCGTATGTCGGTCAAATGACAGCAGATGACCCGAACGTCTTTGTCGCAACCGGATTTGCAAAATGGGGCATGACGAATGGTATTGCGGCAGGACTGTTACTCAGTGATCTTTTAACTGGGACACCGAATCGGTTTCGACATCTGTTTGATCCGACGCGATCAAAACTTAAAGCAGTCGACGCGACCCAATTCATCAAGAATAACGCGGATGTCGCGATCGAACTCGTAAAAGGGAAAGTATCAAAAGCACATCGTGACGCAAAAGATCTTCAGCCTGACGAAGGAGGACTTGTGCGGCATCATGGAAAGACAGTCGGGGGATATCGTGATCCTGCCGGAAGGCTTCATCTCGTTTCAACGACGTGTACCCATATGGGATGTGATACGAAGTGGAATGCAGCCGAACGCTCATGGGACTGTCCGTGCCATGGTTCACGCTTTGCACACGACGGGGCAGTGATGGAAGGACCTGCTGTTAAACCGTTAAAAAAGAGGGAAGAGTAAACAATATGCTCGTTGAAGTTTCTGAGAGAGGCAGATCGGAAATAATAAAAGATGCTGAAATATGAAAAAGAAAACAGGCGACTGTCTGTCTTAACAGAGAATAGTTCGGAGAACGGGAAAAAGGAAGTGTGAATTATGCTGTATACGATGACTTCGACATTACCGGCACAACATGGGGGACGCACGAAGTCGCTCCTCAGTCGAATCGCAATGATCGAAAAACACCTTGGCTATGCGACAACGATCCTTACAACCAACTATGATGCAGCATACGATCGTATCGTACAAATCTTTAGAGAAAAGAACATTTTAAGCGAGACGACGCAAATCGAGAATATCTACGAATGGCTCTCCGGAAATCGATTATATGAAGCTACGACACCGCTTGTGACTTCCCGGGAAATCGAAGGATTACGAGCTGTGGAGGTAGACACAGACACAGTCCGGTACTATGACGGGAACACATATGTCTTATACCGGAAGTACCATGAAGCGAGTGATCAGCTGTCATTTGAAGATTTCATGAGTCCTGCATCGAAGAAAAAAGTCGAACGTTGGCAATATAACGATAACGGTCGATTGCATCGCAAGATTCGATACTCACCAAAAACGCATAAAAAAATTCATGAACAGTTCTATGATCAAGAAGGTCATATCTACTGCGAAAAACATTATGAGGAACAAAAACGGAATAAATTGATTTCGATTCAAACCTACCAACTTGGACGTCCTGTCCATACCTTTCAGACTGAAAAAGATTTATTTCTCTACTACTTCAATCATCGTTTGACGGATGGAGATATCGTCTTCAACGATGCGCGACTTCTCGACTGGTCATTGCTCAACTGTCAGATACGGACAAAAAATATTCTCGTGTTCCATAATTCTCATTTGGAATTAGATCAGCAACGAATCAAAAAATCTTACCAAACCGCTCTCGAAGGATCGGATCGTGTGGCAAAATATCTCGTCTTGACGACACATCAAAAAGACGAGATTCAAGCGCGTTTTCCGATACCGGATGATCAGTTCGCAGTCATTCCGCACTCGATCAAACCGGTCGAAATCGACCGGACGCATGTAGAGGATCAATTCTGTTTTATCGGACGCTTTGGAAAACAAAAGCAACTCGAGCACTTGCTCCGCAGTTACGCAATCTTCAAACGATCGGGACATCCGACGAAGCTTGCGCTGTATGGCGCGGATGAGGATGGACAACTAGCATTGATGAAGCAGATGATGTATTTACTGAATATCGAGGAAGATGTTCTCATTCACGACTTCACATCGACACCGGACCAAGTCTTCGCTGCGTCCCGTGCGTCGTTATTGACGAGTCGCTTTGAAGGATTCGGATTAACCGTCATGGAAAGCATTAATGTCGGCTGTCCTGTCATTGCTTACGACGTTCGGTACGGACCGCGTGAAATCATCGAAGATGGTCAAAATGGTTACCTCGTCCCTGAAGGAGACGTCACGGGATTCGCAGAAAAGATGGTCGAAATCGTCGAACGACCACTCCCACATGTGCGGACGAAACCTGGGTTATATGAAACACAAGGCATCGAAAATTACCGCAACCTGATGAACTGGCTGCATACTGAATGATCGAAGGAGCGAATGTCATGAAAAAACCAATCAAAAAAGCCATTATTCCAGCTGCGGGGCTCGGCACACGTTTTTTACCGGCAACAAAAGCCATGCCAAAAGAGATGTTACCGATTCTCGATAAACCGACGATCCAATACATCGTTGAAGAAGCCGCTACCGCAGGAATCGAAGATATCATCATCGTGACCGGGAAACACAAGCGTGCGATCGAGGATCATTTTGATCATCAATATGAACTAGAAGCCGCACTTCAGGCGTCGGGAAAAACGGAGTTACTTGAAAAGGTATGTGCTTCGACGAATCTGGCGAATATCTTTTATGTTCGTCAAAAAGAACAGAAAGGACTCGGTCATGCGATTTGGACGGCTCGTCAATTCATCGGCGACGAACCATTCGCCGTCTTGCTCGGTGATGATATCGTCGAATCGGAGACGCCGGCGATCCGGCAGTTGATGGACGCCTACGAAGAGACCGGTCAGTCCGTCATCGGTGTCCAAGAAGTCGAACCGAAAGAAACACATCGCTACGGAATCATCGATCCGCTCGATAAAGAGGGACGACTTTATCCGGTCCGCCGATTCGTCGAGAAACCGGAGTCCGGGACGGCGCCTTCGAATCTTGCCATCATGGGTCGATACGTCTTGACGGCGGATATCTTTGATTACTTGGAAAACCAGTCGGAAGGCGCTGGGGGCGAGATTCAATTGACCGATGCGATCGAACGGTTGAATGCGGACCAAGCGGTCTATGCGTTTGATTTCGAGGGGAACCGTCATGATGTCGGTGAGAAACTCGGTTTCGTCAAGACGACGATTGAATATGCGATGAAGGATCCTGAAATGCATGAAGAATTAAAAGCGTTCCTGAAACGATTCCAGTGAAGCAGACGTGTACGCCCGAGGGGGTGTACACGTTTTTTGATTAATTATAAACAGCAAAAACTCCACCTTATACGTCGGACGATGTGTCCTCTGTAAGGTGGAGTTCGCGTAAGCGTCGAACTCTTTATAGTAGATGACTTGCAATCCGAACGATGTTTCGTCCCGATCGTTTTGCTTGATAGAGTGCTTGATCCGATAGTTCCATCGAGTGCTGGACAGGGATGCCGCGTTTTCCGGAAGAGAGTCCGATTGATGTCGTGACGTGAATCGAAGAGCCGTCTAGCAAACGGAACGTATGCCGTTCGACTTCCTGACGGATCCGTTCAGCGATGGTAGTCGCTTGTTCTGCCGTCAAATCGGTCAGGAGCACGATGAATTCTTCGCCACCCATCCGGGCGACTAAATCTTCTGGGCGTGTATTGCGCTCTAAAATTTTTGCGAACTGTTCCAACACGGCATCACCATTAGAGTGACCATATTGGTCGTTCACTTGTTTGAACTGATCCAAATCAAGGATGATCAAGTGATAGGTCGAAGATTGACCGGCGAGTGTCTTGGCACGTAATTCCCATGCCCGCCGATTAGCAAGCCCCGTCAACGCATCATACTCCGCTAAATGTTGATAGACCTCGAGCTGTTTTCGGTGGCGTTGCTGCAGCGGCAACAGATAGAGGAATATCCCGTACATCAATAACGTGAGACTTACATGAAAGACGATCGTGGACAGCGTTCGATCCGGTAGGAAGAACAAAATGGCACTTCCGATCAGAAGATGCAGCATACCTAAGCGTAGAGCGAGATATGTCTTTCTTTGTAGGAGTGAGGAGAGAATCACGATGCCCACTACTGAAAGGAGCGCTTGCTCGATATCTGCCTTCATTCCTGTATTCATTAAAGTGATGAGCGCTATACTGAAGAACGCTCTTTTTTCTCGATGATAAGCCAGTATAACAAAAGGAATGACTTGCCAGATCAATGCATATGATAAAAATAAGACGTCGATGACCAACAAGTAACTGCCAAACCAGAGAATCAGGATGACAGTGCCTGCGATTTCACTATTTCTATTACGAATCAGTTGGTATGTGGCTAAAAGGAGATACGTCAGGGCGAATATCATGGACCCTTGAATCATCCAGTTTTGAATCATATATAAGACATCCAATCTATACAAATAGTTTTCTAAAATATATAATTAAAAACAAGTAGTGTCAAATACTGTATATCAGTATTTGACATAATAGATTTCTATCGAGACAAAAAGGACCATTTTCCTCAGATTTTAGAGGGAAATGGTCCTTCATCTTCGAAGTAAAGCATATGCCAGATACTTGACAAGTGATGGGATTCACTGTCATTTTATAAGGTGGTATATGAAAGGGTTTAGAATTTATTGTAATTCAAATCGACGTTTGATTTCATGTGAAGGAATCCATTCTTTTGAGCGAGTGTCGCACTTTTTGTTCCTTGTACAGAAGAAATCGTCAATGTTTTGATGTCTTGAGATTGACTCAATTTTTGGAGGTCTGTCATCCGATCCTTTGACCACTGATCGTTGGCGACCGTTGAATAATTGAAGTTCTCCCACATGATGCCGTCGACATAAGGATACGTATGATATTTCAACGTTCCGAATCCCCAGTTTTGGATCAGTGATAGAGACGCATGTTTTGTTTTTAGTGATTTTAAGAAGTTTGTCATTCCTACCCGTTGTTGTTCAAGAACGGCAGGCTGGTCGGCATGTTCGTTATCGATGTTACCGACTGTATCGAGGAAAACGCCATCTAGTCCTTTTTGGACGATTTGTTTCTCGACTTCTTTCATTAAAACAGCTTGGTAGTGCTTCGATGTAATATCCGTTAAGTACGAATCCCATTCAGCGTAATGAATACGCTGACCATCGCGATGGAAAAAGTCTGACTCGACGAGTTGTCCCATCAAATCCGTATTCCAGTTGTCTGCTTCCATCGTGTTGATGTAGCCGTATACTTTTGTACCGTTTTGTTGGATCTGTTTAATTTGTGCAGCGGAATAAAAGACGGGTTCGATGATCATGACATCGTATTGTTGCATCTTTTTGATTTTCGCTGCTGACGGTGCGTCGTAGTAAACTTTGTACGACTTCGCATTGTCCAATGGATTGGATTTTTCTGCTTTTGCGTCTAGTGACGACATGAAGAACACTCCTAATAAAAGAATGCACAAAATAGACGTCATGCGCTTGAGTGAGATAATACCCATGTTGATAGCCTCCTGATTAATTATCAGAGAGCGGCCGCGGCATTGCAGACTGGCGATCGGTATCCGTAGATCGACGACCCATGTCTTTGCGCCCTTACTTTTCAGTAAGTTTGCCCTTCTCGATATGAAATTGTAGTGTTCCAACGATACATTTCTTCCATCTTCATACCGATAAAAAACAAAAGGAGTGAATAAAATGATATATACCCAGCACCGGCAAGGCATCAAGTGGATTGAGATGATCGTTAGTATTCTTATTATCGGCACTTTAGACTATATGTTTAACCTTTCGATCTTAAAATGGACGATTGATCCGCTTATTTTTTATATTTTACTTTTTTCTCTCCGTTATGGACTCCTCGGAGCATTCGCGAGTTTTCTGTTTACGATGATTTATCACCTGAGTTCTCTCGCCTGGGCGGGAGAAGACGTCTTACTCTTCGTTTATGATCGTGGCGAATTGTCATGGATCATTTTGCACTTCTTAGTCGCGATTTCATGCGGCATGTTCAGTACTTCTTTCCAAGAACGTTATCTATCCTTACGCTTACGACAAGAGGAAGTGACAGAAGAGAACGAACGGTTGCGCGATACGCTCGAAAAATTGCGCGTTGCGCAAGAGGCAATGCGTAACAAAGTGCTTGAATCCAATCACACGTTGACGAACATTTACCGGATCGGAACAGAACTTGATCAATCCGTCGCGGACATCGTACGCGATAAGCTGTTGCAAATCTTACAGGATTCCTTCGATGCGAAGGAAATCGCGATTTATCACGTCGATGCGTCACGTCGTACACTTCGTTTGCATATTCGTTTTGGTGATAAAGAACTGTTGCCACAGACGATGTTCATCGATCCGGAACAAGGTATCTATCAACGGATGTTCCAAAAACAGGCGATTGCCATCCGGACAATTGATGAGACGGATGTCCCGTTACTGATTGCACCAATCCGTTATGACGGACGCATCCAGGAAGTCGTCGTCATTCAATCGATCGCCTTCGAACGTTTGACGAACTATGAGATGCACGTCATGCAATTGATCGTCGATTGGACAGGGTCGCGCATCGAGAAAGCGATGTTGATGGAATGGATCGAGACGCGTCATGAATTGATTGAAGGCACGCGTATCTTCAAACGGGAGCACTTTGAGGAGAAAGTGAAGTATCAAGAATATCGACGCGAGCATTATGGTCAGCCGTATAGTCTCGTTCAACTTGATATTCGAAATACACCGTTTTCTCTGATTGAACTGGAATTGATCTTGCGACAATCGATGCGTGAAATTGACCTGATCGGTTTTGATGAAAACACGGAGCACCTCCAATTCTTATTACCCGGAACACCTCAAGAACATGCGAACCGATTCCTCGAACGAATCAAGGCTGTGTACGTTCAAAAAGGAGGGCGTGTCCAATGACGGCACTCCTGCTCATGCTTTACGTACTTCATCTTTTTCTCATCGTGTTGGCTTATCGTGTACTCGTCTTTCGATTGCCGGAGCAAGAGCGAGGGATCTTAACGTTCGTGTGCTTGTTCAGTGCCGTCCTACCACTTCTCGGTGAAGTACTGGGGGGACTGGCTTATCTGATTTCCCGTCGTTTTGCTTCTTCCGATACGTTACTGGATTACGATGAATATGTGCAGTTCGATGTGATGAATCTTGAAGGACTGCAGCAGCAAGCTGCAGACAATATGGAGATGGTTCCGATCAAGGAGGCATTGAACATGGATGCGAAACGCCGGAAGCAATCGATGATCCATTTAACGACATCGTCCTTGAAGGAGACCGGAAAGTATTTGCAATACGGACTTGATCATGATGACTCGGAAACCGTCCACTACGCAGCGACGGTCCGAAATTCCTTATTTGACCGTTATGAAGCAAATCTTCGGCTACGGGAACAACAACTCAATCCGGTAGACGTGACGACGTATCATCTGTTCATTCAGGAATGTAAAACCTTCCTCGACAGTGGTCTATTAGATGAAGGCGGTATCGGTCGACTCGATGAGCGACTTCACCTCGTGCTAGAACAAATGCGCGCTCTCTATCCGACGGATCTCGTCCGGATTGTAGCGGAAGCGGAAATGGCGATACGTCAAGGCGAAGAGGAAAAAGCGATTTCCTTCTACGAAGAGATGATTCAGATCCATCCGACGTTGCCAGACGGATATTTAGCGTTGATTCGTTATTACTTTCAACGGCAGGACTGGACTTCGATCGGTCCGGTGCTCCATCAGTTAAGAACAACAGTAGCAGAAGAGGATATTCCAGAAGAGCATCGCTTCATATTGGAACGTTTGGAAGGAGGAGACCAATGAATAAGAAACCTTATGGCTATCTCATTGGATTATTTGTCGTCTTATTCGTGACGATGGGCATCGTACAGCTGTTTCGTCTCGATTATCCACATCGACTGATTCCTTCTGAAAAAACGAAGGTCCGTTCATTCGAGACAGCAAACACGAAAACGACTGAAGCAAAAGGGGAGGCACTTCGTGTCTACTTGCTTCAAAACGATAGCGACCTGTCAAAAGGCGCAATCGAAAATTTCTCGTACGCATTGAAATATGCGAAGATCGATCACCAACGGATTCGTACGTCAGACATCAAGACGCTTCAACCGAGTGACCGGACAGTGCTTGTCTTATCCGGTGAACATACGAAGGAATGGCCGTACGAGACCATTCGGAAATTCGTCCAACAAGGAGGTCGCTTGTACATCGCTGGTCGCTTCATTGATCCGAAATGGGGCGACTTAGTAGGGGTAGAACGCTTTGGTGATTTTAAAGAGGATGTTAACGGGATGACATTCAAAAAAGATTTATTTCCCGGGTATATCGATTTACCGAAGACATCTACCTTATTTGTCCATAGTATTGCGGATGTGACGTTAAAAGATGCCGACGTCAAAATCGAGGCTGATGGGAATCCGATCTTATGGACCCATGAATACGGAAAAGGAGAGGTCTTGTTCTGGAATACTTCTTCGTTACTCGAAAAAAACTCGCGTGGTCTACTCGTCCAGTCCCTGTCATTACTGTTTCCGACATTCGTCAGTCAGCAAGTCGCTGTGAAGCTAGCGCACTTCGATGATTTCCCGGCACCCGTACCAGATGCCTCCAGTCCAGCGATTCAGAAAAACTATGATTTGACCGTTAAAGATTTCTTTGCAGAAGTCTGGTGGAAAGACATGCAACGGGTCGCGAAGGAACAGGATGTCATTTATTCCGGATTCATCATCGGAAGCTATAAGAACGCCATCGATGATACGGAAGAGCAGTTGATTGAAAACATTCGTTTTCCGATGCTGAACTTCGGACGCGGATTATTGAAGATGGGTGGAGAACTCGGTTTACATGGATATAACCACCAACCGCTCATTGTTAATGGGGAGACGATGGATTCAAGCCTTGGCTATAACACATGGGACGATCGTTCTCAAATGATGAAAGGTATTGAGGAAGTCAAAGTGGCACATCAGTATTTCTTCCCGAACGAGCAATTGCGCAGCTATGTACCACCTTCGAACATCATTGGTCCGACCGGTTTATCCGTCTTAAATGAAGCATTTCCGGATGGATTAATTATCGCGTCTCTTTATATTGGAGACCCATCAAAAGGAAGTTACATTCAGGAGTTCGAACAAGATTCGACCTATAAGAATCTCTATAATTTCCCACGGATCACAAGCGGATATAATGAATCGCCTGAAGACATGTTTGTCTTAGCAGATGCGGTCGCGAACTTCGGACTTGTCTCGCACTTCATCCACCCGGATGACGTCCTTGATGAACGACGCTCAAAAGGGCAAGGATGGCCGACGATGGAACGTTCGATAGAAAAGATGTTCAAAACGATTCATACGGATTATCCGTATCTCGAGAGCATGACACAGTACGATGGCTACAAAAAAATGAAGTTGTATCAAGAATCGAAAATCGATGTTCGTTATTCTAAAACAGCGATTGAGATTTCAGGTAGTCAAATGCTCCTTCCTTCGAAGATGGTCGTTCGTGTCAATGAAGGAAAACTAGCGACCGGGTCCTTCGCGTACGGGCAAGTGCGAAAACTTGGAGATGCGGACGATTTATACGAAGTAGAACTCAAGAAGAACTTCGCGCGCATACCGGTACTGGAGGGATCCCAATGAAGATTGGTTTAGTGTTAGAAGGGAGTTACCCTTATGTCAGTGGTGGCGTCGCTAGTTGGGCACATATGCTGATTCAACAAATGACAGAGCATGAGTTCGAGCTGATCACGATCACACCTACACGCATGACGGAAGCAGAGTTCCGTTACACGCTTCCCGCGAACGTCGTTGGTGTGACGAACCTTCCACTCGATCAAACTCATGAGACGCGTCCGCTAAAACAGACGTTGACGCCGGAGCAGGAAGAGGATATCAAACGATGGATGCGATTCCAAGCGACGAACACGTCGATTTTCCCACTCTTCGGTCAGGCGATCGGAACATCGACGCAATTTTTCTCAAGTCGCCTCTTTTTTGATCTCGTCAAGACGAGTTACCGGGAAGAACGACAAGCTGGCTCCTTCATCGATTATTTATGGATGTGGCGTAGCATGTATGCGCCTGTTCTGGAACTGCTCCAAGCCGACTTACCGACCGTCGATTTGATCCATTCCGCGTCGACGGGATATGCGGGACTCGTCGCAGCGGCGATCAAACAACGCCAACACGTCCCGTTCGTCCTAACGGAACACGGGATCTACTCCCGTGAACGAGAAGAGGAGCTCGTCCAAGCGATGTGGATTCCACAAGAATACCGCATGCACTGGGTGCAGTTCTTCCATCACTTATCACGCGAAGCCTACGCTGGGGCGGACAATATCATCACGCTCTTTGACCGAAACGGTGAATTGCAGCGTGAACTTGGAGCACCTGCCGAAAAAATTCGCGTCATCCCGAATGGAATTGATGCGACAGGACTTGCTGCGTTAGGACATACTCCAAAGCAAGATGTACTCCGGATCGGCGCAATCGTCCGCATTGTTCCAATCAAGGACATCAAGACGATGATCCATGCCGCGAAGGTTTTACAGGAAATGCACGTTCCATTTGAAATGACGATCATGGGTCCGCTTGAAGAGGATCCGGAATACGCCCGTGAATGCCAAGACCAAATCGATCTCTTTGAACTATCAGAGAGTGTGAAACTCGTCGGAAAGGTCGATATCCGGAGCTATCTGCCATCATTTGATGTCTGCTTGTTGACGAGTATTTCCGAAGGTCAACCACTGGCTGTCCTAGAAGGCATGGCTGCAGGGATACCGTGGGTCGTCACTGATGTCGGTGCATGTTCCGAGCTGATCAACGGACGTGAGGATGATCCTTACGGGCCGGCTGGATTCGTCGTGCCACCGGTCAATCCTCGCCGGATCGCAGAACGGTGTGCCTGGTTCCAGTCACATCCGGAAGAAGCGATTCGCTTTGGACGAAATGGGAAAGAACGCGCGCTTGCGTATTACCAGACGCACCGCTTCATCTCGGAGTATCAAACATTGTATCAAGAGAGGGGGGTGACGTATGGCGGGCATCGGGTTTAAGCTTCAAAAATTGTTTCAAGAGGACTATTTCTCATCTCGGTTAAAGGCATATGCTTTCGCTGGACTCGTCACGTCCGGTCCATGGCTCATCGTCATCTTGACGATCGCTGTGACCCAGTGGCTGACGACGTTCCTGTCGATTGCTTCTTTTGAAGAACGGACGACCTTCAATCTGGTCGTCTCATACAGCTTCATTTTTTCACAAGTGTTGCTCGGTATTCAGCAACTCGTCGTCACGCGCTATTTGGCGGACTGTTTCTACGAGAAACGATATGAAGATTTGTTTCCTGCATTTCTAGGTATGACGAAGATGACGATGGCGTTAGGCAGTATCGCCTTTCTCATCTTCCTCAGCTTCTCAAAACTTCCGTTCTTGTTGAACGGGCTAATCTTCATATTGTTCATGACGATCAATTTGATCTGGGTGCACTTCCTATTCTTAAGTGCCGCGAAGTTCTATCAGGCTGTCGCATACAGCTTTTTGATTGGCGGTATCGTAGCTGTCGGATCGGTCTTACTGATTGATCGGTATCTGATGGAGTATGTAACGGGTATCGTGACACCAAGTCTTGCCTTAACGGCAGGTTTCACATTCGGCATGGTCATCACGTTATTCGGTCTATTCACCTCGATGTTGTTGACGTTCCCGCAACGCGGGACGAAAAATCAGTTTACCTACTTGAGTTATTTTGATCGTTACCCGGCGCTCTTTTGGACGAGTTTTCTCTACAATATCGGGGTGTGGGTCGGGAACTGGGTCATCTGGTTCTCTGACGGCGGTGCTGTTCATCTCGGGACATTCCGTTATCATCCGTTATACGATACGGCGATCTTCTTATCCTATTTGACGGTCATCCCGACGATGACGATCTTCGTCGTTTCCGTCGAGACGCGTTTCTATGAACGGTATCGCATCTTCTATGGATACGCGAACGAGGGAGGAACGCTGGATCAAGTTGAAAAAGCGCGGGACGCGATGTTACTCGTCTTACGACAGGAATTACAACGACTGTTTCGAAATCAAGGATTGTTTACGCTGTTCACCTTATTGTTCGCCTCGACGTTGCTCGGTTACCTCGCATTACCTGAAGCAACGATTAGCATCTTCCAAATGACGACGATCGGTGCGTTCTCGAACGCGATGTTACTCGTCTTGACCCTCTTGTTACTCTATTTTGAAGATCAAAAAGGGGCAGCATGGATTTCATGCGTGTTCTTCTTCTCTAATGGGATTTTAGCTTTGTTGATCGCGCCGTTCGGTTTTTCCGGATACGGTCTCAGCTTCGCGATCGGATCGACCTTGACGTTTGCGTTTGCGCTCATGCGACTCATCCATTATGTCTCGGATATTGATTACCATACGTTTTGTCGGATGGTGTTACCGCCACGCTCGATGCGTTTTACGCGATGGAGTGAACGATTGAATCGTTCGTGGATGTGAAGCGGTTAAAGGTTCTTTTGAGTAAATCAATAGCATGTAGGCTAATTTGAAAAGGCGATCCATTTCCGAATTCGTATCGGAAGTGGATCGCCCTTTTTAATTGCAGGTAAAACGATTTATCCTACCTATTATTTTTGATACCCGTCTGGATTTTTAGATTGCCAGCGCCAAGCATCCTTACACATATCATACAAGTCTTTCTCCGCCTTCCATCCGAGGAGGCGTTCTGCTTTTGAAGCATCCGCATAACACGATCCGACATCACCCGGACGTCGTGCCGTGATTTTTCGATCGATTTGCAGAGACGTCGCATCTTCGAACGTCGCGACGAGTTCAAGCACACTTGTCCCTTGTCCCGTTCCTAGATTGAATGCCTCGATCCCGGAATGATCATGATAGAGTGCCTTGATATGTCCTTTCGCTAAGTCGACGACATGGATATAATCGCGGACACCCGTCCCATCATCCGTATCGTAATCATTTCCGAAAATTTGAAGGGTATCGAGTTTTCCAGCAGCAACTTGTGTCACATATGGCATCAAGTTGTTCGGAATACCGTTTGGATCCTCACCGATCAGACCGCTCATATCGGCACCAATCGGGTTGAAGTAGCGGAGTAATGTGATATTCCACGTCGGATCAGCGAACGCGATGTCTTCAAGCATCTGCTCGATCATCAGTTTCGTCGCACCATAAGGATTCGTCGCGGAGCGCGGAGCAGATTCGGTGATCGGTGTCGTCTCCGGCACACCGTAGACGGTCGCAGATGAACTAAAGACAAGTTTTTTGACATCATGCCGGTCCATCACTTCGAGTAGGACGAGCGAACTGATCAGGTTGTTTTGATAGTAGAACAACGGGCGTGATACGGATTCACCAACCGCTTTTAAACCGGCAAAATGAATGACAGCATCAATCGAATGGTTTTGGAAGATCCGTTCGAGTGCCGATTCATCCCGCACGTCCGACTCATAGAATGTGACTGTACGGTCCGCGATGTGTTCGACACGTTCAAGAGCACTCCGGTGACTGTTACTTAAATTGTCGACGACGATGACTTCATGACCCTCTCGTAGCAGTTCGAGACAGGTATGGCTGCCGATATAGCCAGCGCCTCCCGTTACTAAAATGTTCATAGGATACCCTCCGTTAAATTCCATTATTTATCTAATAATAGCATAAAGAGAGCGGTTTTTTCTTGATTTTGCTTTACATCCGTTTTGTTAGACGAATCAGCTGAATACGCGACTCGGACTCGATGATCTGTAATTGATAATGGGTGCTTATGCGCAGTCGTCCCGCTGTATTCGTTCGCTGGAACGTCCCAAGACGCGCCAACTCTTTTTGGGAAAGGCGTGGGCTCTTCCAATCGATGGCGTATGCGCGATCATCGATGAGGTGTACGGTGAATGACTCATACGTCCATGTTTCATCTACAGCCGTTTTGATTTTTTGTTTCGGTGATCCGAGACCGACCCATGTCGTAGCGGGATCATCCAATAGATCGGTCGCTCGTGTTTGTTTCGGAAGCGTCATATATGCGTCCGTCCATTTCAACAACGCTTGATCCGTCATCATGGAACCAATCGTTTTTTTGGATAGGTCGCTCGCTTTCATATATGCCTGCGTCCGGTCAGGGAGCTGGATACGCGCACGATCCTTGACGATATCGAGGACAGGGAATGCATCACCAAAGTCGGCGGATTGAAGAATGGTCGAGGAATCAGGATGACGATAAATCGGACTCGATTTCGTGGAGACGAAATGATAGATTACGTCTTTCTTCGCCCATGTCTGATATCCCCATGTAGCAAGCGCACCAATGCAGAAGCAAGCGAGCGCGAGGAGGACGAGTCGCCAGGACAAGACCCGCTTTTTCGGTACTGCATTGGGCGTCGTCTGTTCGAGCGGCATCTCGTCTCCTTCATCTAGTAAAGGAACAGATGTAAGGAAACCATAAAAGTCAGCGATGCTCTCGTGTGGATGACCGTCCAAAAATCGTTGCCACTCTTCTGGACGAACCGTATCTTGTTGAAACGGTCGCGAGGGTGCTATCCCTGTCAGATGAAGGCAAGTCGCCTGAAGCGAAGAAGAGGAAGACAAGGACAGCAGGATTCGTTCATGGAGACGCTTGATATCAACTTCCGTGTGAGAGGTATAGAATTGTAAAGCGGATAAGGCGCGATGCATAAGGCATCCTCCTTCCTTCTAACGTCAGGATATGTATGAATTTTCCGTTTCCTTTTATGTTATCATTTTTTATGGGACGACGAATGAGAAAAGGGGGAATGATGATGATCGATATTCATAATCATCTTTTGCCGTTGATCGATGAGGGAGCGACTCATGTCGAAGAGACGATCCGCATGGCACGGCGTGCTGCTGCGGAAGAGGTGCGCCGAATCATCGCAACACCATATGCGACGCATGCGACAGCAGAAGAAGTCCAATTGATCGTAGCAGAGCTAAATGTTCTACTGGCCCAGCGACAGATTCCTGTCCTCGTCTATCCGGGACAACAGACGCGTTTGACACTCGGATTGCGTGATGCGGTCAACCAAGGGCACGTCTTGACGTTAGCGGATACCGCCTATCTGTTAATCGATTGCCCCGACGATCCGCTACCGGTCTATACGGAAGAAATCATGACCGGATTAATCGAAGACGGGTATTTGCCAATCCTTGCGCAACCGGAAGATAACGCAGAACTTCTCGAGCATCCTGAACGTTTGGTCCAGCTAATTGAAAAGGGCGTACGTTGTCAACTGGCGACACACAGTATTCTCGGTCATCATGGAGAAGAGAAGAAACTATTTTGTCAGCGTGCCGTTCAAAAAGGATGGGTACACTTCATCGCATCCAACGCTAAAAAAGCAACAGACCATCTTCATCTTATGCCGGCGTATCAACAGATTGAACAGTGGTCTGGAGCGAACGTCGTCGATCGATTAAAATGGAACGCTGAACAAATCTTGGTGTCACCGCCAATTGTCTAATACATGACAGTGAAGCTGACTCAACAGTCATTCTCTACAAAGGTAAGGGTGGCAGAGTGATGATCTGTCACCTTTACCTCATAACAAAAAGAGTGACGCGTCATACGCCACTCCTACAGGAAAAAGCGTATGTTTGCGCTGTCAGAGACAAACAAGCCCCACTTTCATGCCTGAATAAGGCAGGAAAACTGACTTGAGTCTCGCCTGAGGAAAGGGCGCGAAAAGACGCGTCATTCTTTTTTTTCAGCCTTATTTTTTTAAAAACTTTTCTAATAAATCAAAATCCTGAAAAATATATGATATGATATAATTACTTGGTACTAAAAATATTCAAGCGATTAATCAATATGGGCATGATTACGTTCGAATCTTCGAGGACATCGTCACGTACGCCGCTCAATTCTTTCATTTTTTAGGCATCATCATCATTAGCGTCGTGAACGCTGGAACAACCCGAGGAGGAAGTAATACATGAGTAAAGAAAAAATCGCACAGCTGCGCAAACATGTCTCGCCTTTTGAGAAGGCAGACATCAAGGCCAGCATCCGACAGATGATCAATACGATCCTGCCGTTTCTCGTCATTTGGTTTTTGGCGTATCAAGCACTTCACGTGTCAGCCTGGCTCGCAGTACCGCTTGCGATGATCGCTGCGGGATTCGTCGTGCGGATGTTCATCATCTTCCACGATTGTACACATGGTTCGTTTTTCAAAAACAAAAAAGCGAATGCAATCGTAGGAACCATTACAGGTGTGCTAACGCTATTTCCATACGAAAAGTGGAAACGAGAACATGCGATTCATCACGCTTCAAGCGGTAACTTGGACAAGCGGGGCGTCGGTGATATTTGGGTAATGACAATCGAAGAATACATTGCGTCATCGAAATGGACGCGATTGAAATATCGACTCTATCGGAACCCGCTCGTCATGTTCGGGCTAGGTCCGTTGCTGTTGATTTTAGTGACGAGTCGTTTCAACCGGAAAGACGCACGGAAGAAAGAGCGTCTTAACACATATCTGATTAACGTATCACTGATCCTTTTATACGGTCTCTTAATTTACTGGATTGGCTGGCAAGCATTCTTGATCATCCAAGGGACAACGATGTTCACAGCAGGCGTACTTGGTATCTGGTTGTTTTATGTCCAACATACATTCGAAGATTCTTATTTTGAAGATGAAAGCGAATGGGATTACGTCAAGGCTGCGATTGAAGGCAGTTCGTATTACGAACTCCCTAAAGTATTACAGTGGGTGACAGGAAACATCGGTTTCCATCATGTCCATCACCTGAGTCCACGTGTACCGAACTATCATCTAGAGAAGGCACACGTCTCGACGCCACCCCTTCAAAAGGCGACGACGATCGGCTTGTTCTCTAGCTTAAAATCCTTACGTTATAAACTGTACGATGCTAAAAATAAGACGTTCGTCACGTTCCAGGACATCAAGCATCTCCTGCGTGAACCGAAATCATCATCACTTTGAGCTTGCAGCACTTTATCTTTTTTAAGATGAGGTGCTTTTTGCTTTGAAATCACAAGAAGTTGACCGATAAAGAGTAAGGAATGGAAAAATATAGGCACGACAAAATTGAAAATGTTACTCTAAACTAAAGAATAAAGAGAAGAGACACATAGAAAGAAGGACTGGCATGAAAGGAAAAATATACTTCTGGCTTTTGTTTTTAAATGCGATTGCGACAGTAGGGGCACTGGTCTACCTGTCTTTTGAACTGGGCGCTTTGGGCCTTGTCTTAATGGGGCTAACAATTGTCTGGCTCGCCTGGAAAATATTACGACTCTTTTCCTCGGTGATCCGATTGCAACAAGAAGGCATTGAGGTAACCGAATATCGTTTTCCGGAACTATATCATGATATCGCGTCGTTATCGGAACGTTTGAATTTAAAGACACCACGCATCTATATCGTCGGAGACGACGTATCGCCGATTAGAGGCGTGAGTCTGTTCCGAACGAACGTGTTTTTTTTACCAGAGAAAGCCATGCGGGAGCGAAATGAGTTCGAACGAGTTCGAGAGTTACTCCGTCTGAAGCATAATGACGAGGAAAAACGCTTCGCATTACTACTAGGCAGTTGGATTCCGTTTTTAAGACCGGCTTATTTACGAACGATATCCTTATACCGAGATCGTCAAGCCATGCATCTTGTAGACGATCCAGATAGTGTCATGCAGAGTATTCTAAAAGAAAACGGACGGTATCGATTGATCGATGAAATCGATACTGCTGAATACTTAGCGGAAAAAAAACATATCACGCTAGCAGAAGTCGTCAGTGAGATGGTTCATGCACAGCCGACGACAGATCGCCGGTTGGTCGAGTTAGGATGGTTGACGCGCGAGGCACCGACCGGACAACAAGTCATCCGTTTTTCACTAGTGGCGTCCAGTCTGATCGTATTCGGATTCATCGGTTGGAGCGTCCAGAACGTATCGTTTTCAACTGACTCCGCGAAAGCGGTCGTCACGTCATCGGATGAGTCAAAGGCGAATGGATTGCAGGAAACGAAGTTGATGGCTGCGATTCAAAAGGGGACGTTGGAAGAAGTACAGGCGGAGCTTCCGGACGGTGACATGAAGGCAGTGGACGCGGATGGCGATACGGCACTGCACTATCTGGGATACCGGAAGTCAAGTAAAGGATTAAAGGAAATCTTTGACGCGTTAATCAAGCAAGGAAGTGATGTGGACGCAATCAATGACTTCGGAGAACGTCCATTCATCACGGCGGTATATAGCAACAACAAGGAATTGGTAGAGCTATACCTCGATCAAGGGGAAAAAATCAATCAGTTGGATGAACAAAAATATACGCCGTTGCATCATGCGGTTGAAGGGGAAGGCGCTCAGACCGTAAAAGTATTACTTGATCAAGGCGCAGACGTCTCGATCAAGAACAAAGACGGATTGACCCCTCTCATGCTGGCACAGCAATATGAATTAGACGACATCATTCGATTGTTAAAGCAACATACGTCTCAAACGTTATAAGAAAAGTGCTCCTCCCGAAATCGGGAAGGAGCACTTTTTACGAACTTATTTACCTTGAAGAGCTGGATCCACGTTAAGGATACGTCCTTCAATTTTATAATCGATTGTTTTCTTCGAAATCGCGTAGTCGCGGAACGTTTCCCAGTCAGAGAGACCGAGGTCTGTGAAACGTCCGTCATCATAAGCTGTCTTAAACGCTGTTAAGCCATCAGCTCCAGTTGCAGAGAATGCATTTGTCGCAACAACGTACATTTTCGCTGGATCAACGACTTCTTCCACTCCGCCATCTTTCGTGATCGTCATCTTCGTGACACGTTCACCTTTTGCTTTTGAGCCATCGTATTCGAGCTTCATACCAGAAACTTGTAAGAAACCACCGTTTTCAAGCGGGAACAATCCCACACTGCTTTCGAACAATTGTTTTAATTCTGCTCCTGATAATTTAACCGTTGCAAGCGTATTTCCGAATGGTAATGTCGTTAAGATTTCGCCAGTCGTCAATGGACCTGCATCAATTGCAGCACGGATACCACCACTGTTTTGCACAGCGATGACGGTATCAGGATTTAATGTTTTTGCTTTTGCAAGCATACCGTCTGTAATCAAGTTACCAAGAGCTGTTTCGGAGTTACGAACATTGATATCTAATCCGTCCGATTTACGCGGATTTGGGAGTGCAGTGAGAATGTCTACACCAATTTCTTGATTTTTGATAGCAGAAATTTTGTCGGCGTAAGGCTTCAAGATTTCAGCAGCACCAGCATCCGGAGCTTGTGCTTTTACGTCAATAAGTGAACCTTTGTATGATTTGAGTTTCCCTTTGTAGTCGAATGTCATACTGACATCGCCAAGGAACTCGCTATATTGATACGCTTGTACGATAATTGTTGGCTCTGTCTTTTTCGGATTGACTTCTGGATCAACAGGTACGTAAGTTGGTTGAAGAAGCTTCGAATGTGTATGGCCACCAACGATAACGTCAATTCCGTCAACATTTTGAGCGAGTAATTGATCATTATCGACTGCAGGATTATCATCGTAACCGATGTGTGTCAATGCAACGATTTTATTGATACCACGAGCTTTGAATTTATCAACGGTCGCTTGAGCACTCTTGATGTAGTTCGAGAACGCAACCGTTCCTGGACTTGAAATATCAACTGTCTCTTCTGTCGTTAAGCCGAAGAAACCAACTTCTTCACCGTTGATTTTTTTGATGACACCTTGGTAGATCCGTCCATCTTCCGGACCAGACGTGATTGTTTTCTTTTGCATCCCGTTGAAGAGCGGATTTTTACTGAAATCAACGTTTGCTGTGATGAATGGGAAGTCAGCGCCAGCAACGAAGGCTTGCAAAGCAGCACCTTGATCTTTAGCACCAAGATCAAACTCATGGTTACCGAACGTCATCATGTCATATTTCATGTAGTTCATGAGTTTAAGATCGGCTTGTCCTTTGAACTCATTGAAGTAAAGTGATCCTGAGAAGACGTCACCAGCATCAAGGAGAAGCGACGGTGTACCTTCGGCGCGGTAAGCGGCACGGCGCTCTTTAATAGCAGTCGCGCGTTTTGGAGCGTTATCGAGCGAAGCATGTGTATCGTTCGTATGGAGCAAGGCAAGGCTGAAATCATCTGTATTGATGTCACGGACGATGATTTTTGCTTTTGTCGTGACCGTTTTGCCTTTATGCGTCAAGCTACCTGTCGCATAGTAAGTACCTGACTCACTCGTATCAACTTTGCTCCATTTGATTTCTTTATCGTAGACTTTGCCGTTAGCGTAAAGAACAGCTAGTTTTTTAGGAAGGACTGGTTTTTGATCGACTGAAATCACTTGTTCCTTAACGGACTCAATGATTTTGATCACATAATTCTCGACGTGAATCTTTACTTCGATTGGGAGCTTTTTCTTACCATATGTGCCATGAACCGTTTGGTAGCGATTGAAGATGTGCTTATTGTATGCACCCCATGAGATTTTTTCTCCCTTGTATGTAGCCGGAAGTTTAACAGGCTCACCCTTCGTGAAAGTGAGAGACTTCAATTTGACCGTCTTGACTTTGACATGTGTTGCAGCAGATACGGTCGTTTGTGCAGCCGGCACGATTGCCGATGTCGTCAATGCGACAGCTACTGCTGCCGCGTAAAGCGGTTTTGATTTGTACATAAATAAAAATCCTCCCTCGAGATGATATGAGGTCAACCAGCGATCGGTAACCTCTTCTTCTACTATAAATGCTTAACAGACAATCGTGTCATGAACCTTTTGTAAAATGCGTAAATTCTTAGGTCCGACGACAATACAACTCTTGCAAGTCGTTTGTTTTCTTCTACCTGAAAGAAGAAAAGATAAATGATTGCGCTTACATTATATCTTGTTCCTCCTTCAAAAGAAACGTAGATTACAATAGATTGTAGGAAATTGTCCTCATTTTGAGAGAATCGCGTAGTAAACATTTTCAAAAAAATGTATAATTTACTATATGAAAAATATGCGATGGGGAGGCGGGAGTACGAATGGATGAAAAGATACGTAGGAGTCTACTCGTAGGTATACTTTGTATAATGGGAATCTTGATTATATGGGGGCTCGCCTCTCCACCGACGACAATTGAATTTCCTAACTTTACACATACCTAATCCTGTGAATGGATCGGCAAGGAGTCCTTGTCGATTTTTTTGTTTCAACGGGAAAGCTACAGTTTGGTGTCGGTTCACGCTATACGTTGACACGCTTTTTACGGATGGCTAGAATTGATTAAGTGTACTTCGTATGTACACAATCGAAAGATAAACGAGGAGGGATGGATAATTAGACATGATATATCATGTCGATCGGAGGAATGTTCGTTTGAGGAATCGCGGACAGAACCCGTTTTTTGTTTGAATTTGATCCAGAATTCATTGAATTACAAATACATGCACCATGAAATCGGAAGGAACTTACACTTATGTTGAAAGAAATGAAAAGTATCATCCGGGAACAGGTTGAAAACTTTCCTTTGATTCGCCGGCTCGCGCGATATGAAATTAAGTCCGCACACGCAGAACAACGCCTTGGCCTCTTATGGGAACTCCTCAATCCGGGTCTCCAAATTTTCATCTACTGGTTCGTCTTTGGTGTCGGTCTTCGGGGAAATGAAAATGTCGATGGAAACATTCCATTCATCGTATGGCTTCTCTGTGGGATCGTCGTTTGGTTCTTTATCAACGATGCTTTATTACGTGGATCGAACTCGATCAATAGTCGACTTGCGATGGTGACGAAGATGCGTTTCCCGATGAGTGCCATTCCGTCATACGTTATTTTGTCACGGATGTATCAACACTTCGCAATGCTTGTGATCGTATTCATCGTCATCCTCGCAAATGGGATTCCGATTACATGGAAACTACTTCAGTTGCCTTATTACATGATTGCGACATACATTTTCGTCTACGCATTCTCACTTTGTTTTTCAACGCTCATTACGCTCGTCAAAGATATTCAGCTCTTCTTGCAATCGATGATGCGGATGCTTTTTTATATGACACCGATTCTTTGGAATATTGAGCGGTTCCCGGACGCCCTGCACGGTGTCCTTCGCCTGAATCCGGTCTACTATCTTGTCGAGGGATACCGGGCGAGTCTGCTCGGAGGACATTGGGTCTGGCAGGAATGGCCAACTGGACTGTACTTCTGGAGTGTGACGCTCCTCTTGTTCACAGCTGGAACATTCTTGCATATCAAGTTCCGTAAATCATTCACTGAGCTCGTCTAAGGGAAGGAAATCGCCATGTCTATGATTAAACTCGACCATGTCACGAAACGCTTCGACATGGTTACGACTACGAAAGAAAAATTCAAGCTCTTGTTCAAGAATCAAAGCAAGAGCGTTAAAACATTCACTGCACTGCGAGATATCTCGCTTGAAATCGGCTCGGGTGAAGTCGTTGGACTCGTCGGAATCAACGGTTCCGGTAAATCTACACTTTCGAACTTGATTTCAGGAATCATCTATGCAAACGAAGGAGACGTCGCCATTAATGGTGAAGTCGCGATCATCGCCGTCTCACAAGGATTAAAGAATGTCCTGACAGGGCGAGAGAATATTCGCTTGAAATGTCTCATGCTTGGGATGGATGATGCGGAAATCGAGCGTCGGATGCCAGGCATCATCGATTTCGCTGATATCGGTGATTTCATCGATCAGCCAATCAAGAAGTATTCGAGTGGGATGAAATCTCGACTCGGATTTGCGATTGCCGTCAATGTCGATGCAGATATTCTAATCGTTGATGAAGCCCTATCCGTTGGTGACCAAACCTTCTATAATCGTTGTATCGATAAGATGAATGAGTTTAAGGATGAAGGTAAGACGATCATCTTCGTCAGTCACTCGTTGTCACAAATCAAGAGTTTTTGTGAACGCGTCATTTGGCTCGAATATGGTCAAGTACGACTCGACGGAACAACCAAAGATGTCTTACCGGAATATAAAAAGTTTCTTGCGGAATATAAAAAATGGTCGAAAGAGGAGCAACATCAATTTCGGCGTGACCGCTTAAAAGCACAAGCTGCTAATGCTCGTTCCGGGAAACAAAATACGGATTCAGAGGAAAACATCAAACATCCGGCATTGATCTTATCTGCGCTAGGTATTCTTGTACTTGCAGCAGGAAGCTTAATGGTCGTTGATGAAACGCCATCTTTGGCGAATTTAAGCGACGCTATCTTAAATTTCTTTTGATTCTCTGCGCCAGGTACCAATCGGTATCTGGCTTTTTATATCATGTAAGTAGGAATTAGTAAAAGGAGTGAAGAATGCTAAAGGAGAGTGGAAAAAGAAGGAATCATCGCAAATCAAGAAATGTAATCAAAAAAAACGGAGTTCAAGACTCCGTTTTCATCAGGTTTGTGAACGATCCATATAGGTTTTGACGCGCGGTGCTTCATACGTTGCAAAACGTTCTAAAAGACGTTCAGCATCTGACTCGACGATCAACATTGCACGGTGTTCGGGAATCAAGAATCCTTGACGTTCCATCGTATCGAATAGGGAAATCAAGGGATCATAGTAGCCATCAATGTTCAGTACACCACATGGCTTTTCATGAAGTCCAAGCTGTGCCCAAGTGAAAACTTCAAAAAATTCTTCCATCGTTCCTGGACCACCCGGGAGAATGATGAATCCATCAGAGAGCTCTGACATTTTGGCTTTTCGCTCATGCATCGAGTGGACGAGATGCAGTTCGGTTAGTCCAGGATGCGCAAGTTCTTTTTCCTGAAGAAAGTGGGGAAGAACACCGATTGCTTGACCTTTAGCAGCGAGCGTAGCATCTGCGACTGCGCCCATCGTTCCAACGCGTGACCCTCCATATACAAGTCCGATGCTGCGCGCGGCGAGCGCTTGACCGAGTTTTCCTGCCGCCTCTCGAAAGAGTGAATCGGCACCATCTTTGGAACCACAAAATACAGCAAGTCTATTCATGAAAGAACCTCCTTCGTTGTTTCCACCATAGCATATTCGACGATGGGAAGGCAGAATGGAAAGGAGATCGATATGCGACCACGTACAATTGTTTGGCTCGTCCTAATCATCGCAGCAATCAATTTAGGACTTGGGATATGGATGCCCGATACATCGACTCGGACGACGATTAGTTCGATACTACTAGGCGTGATTGTAGTACTCGGTATCTTTTACGTCATTGCGTTACGACAATCATCTAAATAAAAATGCTCGTTCGACTCATATGAGTTGAGCGAGCATTTTTATTTAGATTTGAAAAAATAAAGCGATGGAATATTCAAAAAAATCTATTTTCATACACAAATTCAACACTTTGATGGATAGTTTGTAAAAAAAGGACAGTATTCAGGACATATGATACGTGTCAAAAGTAATGGTTATAATGAATAATGTGTAAAATAACATAAATATTCGTATTCGAATATTTGGAGGGGGTCTAAGGATATATGATGTTGTTACAAAGCCAGACGAAAAAAATTAGGAGGTTATTTATATGAACTTGAAAAAGAAACTAGGTTTAGCAATTGCTGCTTTATCATTGACTGCTACTTTCGGTGTAAGTGCTGCAAATCAAATTGGACATAAAGACGTAGCAATCGAACGAATTCCACTTGAGTACTCAGTCAAACGT